>JBHAFN010000234.1:0-5258 GCA_041856105.1 Bacillota bacterium | reverse complement strand
TTGCAGTTATCAATACTAACTATGAAAGTTGAATTTTTTCATTGTATATGGTACGCCAACAATAATCTTGTATTCGTTGTTCGAATATTCTAAAATCTTGATTGTGTCCACAAATAACCTTCCCATTCTCTAAAATTCTTTCTTCTCTAAGTACAGGACATCCACAATAACATAAAGGATAGAAGCTACATTCATTACATGCACATTCTTTAGCAAATAAATCAAAATCATGAAATATAGGTTTTTCTCTCCAGATAATATTCCCGTCTTCATTAATATATCCACGTAGTTTATCCATAGACCTTTTATCACACTTTTCTACTTTTCCGTTATAATATATCATATTATAGTGAATTTTTTCAACATAACACATCGAAAAAATATGTTTAGTAGATAAAAAATAACCCGAACTAGAAAAATCTCTCATTATTGCTTTTAAATTTTCCAAATTTATTGATTCTTCTTTAATTTGCCATATTTTTTGTAAATCAACAGTTAGTCGGTATCTTAAGTTTTCAGGTATAATAGAATTGATGTCAGACACTAATCTTCTGCTTTGAAGAGTCTTTTTTGTGTAATTTATTCGAAGTGTTATATGTGCTTCTGAATTAGTATTTAATAAGTTTACAATATTGTTTAGAATAAGGGTAAATGAAGATGGGTTTTTATTATCATATTTCACTTTATTATGCTCCACCATATCCCCATCAATTGCTATCTGATAATAATTTACATTATTTTTATATAACATAGAAATAATGCCATCAGATAATAAAGCTCCATTTGTTGTAACTGCTGCTGAAAACTCTATATTATTTGATTGGCAAAAATTATATAATTCTTTTGTTATATGATCAATAATATGAGGCTGAGTTAAAGGTTCACCTCCAAACCATGATAAAACATAAGATTCGATTTTATTTTCAATTAAATATCTTTTAATATGTCTTATTATCAATTTTTTTTTCTCATCTGAAAGTTTTATAGGTTCATGTCTCTGAATACAATACCAGCAATTATAATTACATTCGAAAGTAGGGATTATTGATGTTTTATATTCGAGAGCATTGATGTATTGACCTCTATTGAATCTGAGGAATTCATGTTCATTAAAATCTTTATCATTTACAAATCCTTCTTTAAGAAGTTTTTTAATGAAGTTTGGATGAGTACTTATATGATTATCTGGATTTCTTATAATAAGTACATAAGAATCAAGGAACTTATTTTCTACAATTATAAATTTCTTATTAACACCATTGAAGATAACAAAATATTTATCATCAAGAGGGACAATATACACATATTTATTCGTTTTCATATATTTACCTATTTAAAGGAGTCGTGAACATTTAATTATTAATAAACTAAATATTCACGAATCCTAATCAATAATTAACCACAAAACCAAGTGCATTTATCGCACTTATCACATTTATTACATTTATCAGCGTTTTCTTCCTCAGGATTTCTTTCCATAGACTTACCTCCTAATACTTGTAACATTTCATTTTCTTGAAAAAGTTCTACACTTGATAAAGTGAAAAATTCTATTGTTTTCATTTTTCTAAAATTTTATTTTCCTCTACTCATCTCGCTTTTCGAGAACCGCGTCCATTGGTTGATACAGCTTCCCGGTGTCTGTTTCCGGTTGGAGGTTGCTGCACCGCCTCACTCGCTGCTTTCGTTCGCTTTCGGCGGCTTCCGGCAATATCATTTCCCAATCCCGTTGGAGATTGATATTACCGTGTTTTTTTATTACTTTTGCAGCGCCTTCAACCCCCTCTCCGGCTTCTTCCGCCAACCGGCGGAGAGAGAAATGCTTTTTTGGATAAGGGCTTGCTCCTTGCAAGGGAGGTTTTCCGCTCCTGTCCTCTTTGTCTTACAGTACTGAGGCAGGCAGCGGAGTTTGGTGCCGGCTGCGGCGTTATTTGTTTTCATTTTAAGTTATCCAAATTGAAAAACATCGTATAATTTTACAATTTCATACTACTATTTTGTCCCAAATCGTGACGTATCTACTTCTTTACGTTCGATATCCTTATAACCTCCAAAACGGTAAACAAACGAAACTGAAATCATACGTGTATCACGGAAAGCATTCAATGAACTTTTCTGCCCCTTATAATCAATGGAGGCAACAGGGGTTCTGGTATTGAAAATATCGTCTGCCTTTAATATAATTCTTGCGCGTTGCTTATCAAAAGTCCACGTTATTCCCGAAGAAAGATCACCCGAAGCGCCTAAATCATAAATCCCCTGAATACCGGTAGGCGTTGTTACATATCCCGAAATATTCATTTTTAGGTCGGGCTTGACAGATAATATAATATCGTGATTCATCTGAAAAACACCCATAACAGTTTTTCTGTCGAATGAAATATCGAAGAACTCATCGTCTTTTTCGTGCCAATACATTATGTTTGCTACCAATCGCGACGAAATGCGATCTTCTATCTTGAATGGCACAACCCCTAACAAACCAATGTTTTGACGAAATGTGTAGTTTTGTTCCATAAATTCCTGCTGTAATTTTTCCCTTGACTGGTAAGGTAACTGCACAAAATAATCAGGAATGTAATTAATATATGGCCGAATAACATATTTCCGTTTATAAATGTATGTCAATCCCATGCTATAATTTCGCATGGGGCGCAAATGCGGATTTCCGTACGTTACACCGTAAGAACTAAAATAATAGACATTTGGATTCAAACTCCAATACGATGGATAGGTTTTGTCGGACGATATGGCAAGTTGAAAAATATGGTCAGTTGATGCATTGTAACTTGCGTTGAGTGTGGGAAACCATGCCACATCGTTCCAAAGTGAGCTGGTTATCCCTTTCGATGTTTCGGTAGCTTTGTAATATTCTGCTGCTAACGATGCCTGAACCGATAGTTTTTCAGAGAAAGATTTTGAAAATCCGGCAAAGAAGTTCCAAATATACTCTTGTTGTCTCTTATTAAATGCGGCATCTTCAAACTCAGAACCATCTTTTAAAGCATCAGAACGATTTTGGGTGTATGCTCCGGAATAATTCAATCCGTAATGCAAACTCCAATTGTTTTTAAACTGATGCGATTGGTTTGCGTAAAACACAGTTCGGCGGACTTTCTGTTTCGATTGGTAAGTAAGCTTTTCTGCAAGTACAGAAGAAGATTGGAGCGTGTTTTGCAGGAGATAATTCGATTCACCGTCGTATAACGTGCAATCTGCTCCAATATTTAGACCAAAATGTGCAGAATAATCGCCCTTTATATTGTGCATGGATGAGGGGCCTGATGAACTGGTTTTGGTATCGGTTACTGCTCCCGAAACATTGGTCACTGCCGTTCGGTCTGATTCAGTTTTATCGAACATTCCCGTGTAAGAAACTGAAACTTTATTCTTGTTATTGAACATATGTTGAATCGCCAAGCGGGCGTTGTGGCTTTGATATTTGTTTATTCCTTCACTGTGTTGATTGATATCGTAAACCGTTGCGTTTAATAAGTGTTCAGCAGTAAGTTCTTCCGAATTAAAAGCACGATAATTTCCATAAGAGTATAACGCATCTATCGATGTGTTTTTTCCCTGAAACAATAAACTCGCACGTCCTTTTCCGCTTGCATAAGTACGTTGACGAAATTCGCCTGCCACTTCTCCTTGCCACATATTCTCTGCTTCTTTGCCTTGTTGTCTTAATACTACGTTAATGACCGCGCCGCGGATATTGTATTGCGGCGGTGCACTGTACATAATTTCGATGTCTTCAACGCTCGAAACCGGGATACTGTGCAGAAGCGCCATCAATTGAGCAATAGTCATGGATGTTTTTTGCCCGTTCAGTAGAATGGTCATTCCACTTGTGCCGAGAAGTGTTATTTGCTCGTTTTGCTCCATCACTCCGGGAATCTCTTTCAATGCGTCGTAGGCGTTGGTCACTGGTTTATTTTTAAGCAATGCAGGAATATGATAGGTGAGTTTTCCCGCTTCCGCCTTCATAGCGGGACGTTGTCCTTCCACTACCAATTCATTCAACACTGTTTCATCGGGTTGTAATATGAAATTATACTCTTCATTTTTATTTTGCCCGTTGAGCCGAATATAGGTCGCTACTGTTTTAAATCCTAAAAAAGACACACGGAGTTTATAATTTCCCGCCGGAATTGTTTCCGAAAAGCGGTAAAAGCCCGCGCTGTCAGTTACCGCTCCATATTTTATTTCCATGGTATCGGGCAATTCGTACAAAGCCACATTAGCAAATTCAACAGGTTGGGAATTTAAATTGGTTACAGTGCCTGTAATTTGAGAAAATGCTAATAAACTTCTGACTAATAAAATCAACGAAAGAAAAATTCGACTCAGCATATCTTTGTCAAATTACTTATAAAATTTAGGTGCTGCAAAATAAACATTCTCCCACTTCCGTCTCCAAGTGTTATATTGACGCAACATTCCAACCTCAATTCCGAACTTATCAGTTATTTTGTACTCCAAACTTCCGCCGTAATAAGAATATGGCGCGAATGGTGAATATGGGATAGAACCTGCATTAGTATTGTTCATCGCTTGGGTTGAATAACTACCATATACATTTATTCCAAAATTATCGGAAAGAGAAATATAGGAAGATGCGTTAATGGTGTAATCGTTATAAATACCGGTAAAGTCGCGATATTTATAAGCTGAATTACTAATATCAAGATACCAACCTTCGGTAGGCTGCATTTTCATCCCCAGGTTAATATTATTAACATCTGCCATACCGGGCATTAAATCATTTGTACGAGACATGTATAACATACTATTTTCACCCAAATGGTATACCGGATAATGTAAAAGAGAATTTTTATCCAGATTCAGATTATACGTTGAAATATTGTATTTATGTTTTTCGTATTGTAATAAAGGTAAAGTTTTTTTAGTTTCCATTGAAGACTTAACTAAGTTTTGTCTCATTTGTTCATGGAAACTTAAAGGAAAGTTAGGGTGCAACAAAATGGGAAAATTGACAGAATCAACTTCTGATTTTTGCGAATGAATAGGTAAACTACAAATGCAAAAACCGGTCAAGAGAATAAAGAGCTTTATAGCTACAAATTTCACTTTTTCTATTTTTTTATTCATCACAATTAATATATAAAGTTTGTATTTATGATTGTAACATTTTCTTCATATTGGTCACTAGAATAAAGCAGCCCTTCTTTATTTAGAGATCTCAATATGTCTTCGGTTTCTTTTCTATTCATTTTTAGAGATGTGGAAATATCATT
>JBHAFN010000233.1:0-5435 GCA_041856105.1 Bacillota bacterium | reverse complement strand
GTAAAACAATGCTATAACCAATACAACAGCTATAATTATATAGATAAATTTTTTAATCATAATTTTCTCTTTTTATTTCACCGAATAGGTAAATTTTATAATCATTTCTTTATTTGGATAAGCATTGCTGAAGAACCCCTTTAATATTTCTTCCGCATTGGTTTTTGCGTTTTCAAGCAAGCCGTTGGCAATGGCATTTGTCTCAGCATTCTTTTTCAGGTTTAATAGCGCATCATTGGTTTCACTCATCGTGATTTGCTTAAATACGCTTTCATTTTCGTAATACAGCTTAAAAGAATCCGTGTTAAGCTCATTGCTCAAGATCTTTACTTCCGGCATAATAACTTCTATTTCATTTGTTTCTTCATTGACGAAATAATCTATTTCAGTGAAATCAAATCCGGCTTTAATAACCACATCGTAGCTGTAAATATATGTGCTTTTTGTAAACGGAATTGTTACCCCGAAAAACTCTCTATCCCCTTCTGTTACATTTACCTCCGTACAATAAGCAACCTGAGTTGCCAATTCGCCTATGTCTTCAAAGCCGATTTTTTTAGTAACACTTTCCGATGCAGTATTGGATTCCGTATTAGATTTAGAATGTAAATATTGCCATCCAATTAATCCCGCCCCGACAACTATCGCTATTATGAAAAGCTTTAAAACCGGTTTTTTAAAAAATGTATTCTTCACTATTGACTCCTTCTTTTTATCACTCTTGTTTTTAGTCATTTCCTGCCCCATAAAACAACCGATTTATATCAAAAACATAAAAATTTATCGGCTTTAACTATCCGTATTTAATGATATATTTTTTTAAATACTTATACAATAAAGAAAACACATTAAACCAAATATTTATGTAAATATTTATTAATTAGAGACTCTTCTCGGTTTTTTAACAGCTTTTTCACTAAATTTAAACATTATTTCATCCTTACAATCTTTAGTCAAAGCCTTTAAGCTAGACGTTTTGTTTATCAGATCAAAATATTTCTTTAAAACCTTTTGTCTGTTATTCAACCAATTTTGTTTTGTATTTATTTCTATTGTATTATCATTTTTATCATATTGCCGGATTTGATCACCGATTTTAACCGTTTTAAAACTTTCATAAACGTAACACTCCGCAAAATCTCCATCCAAATAACTCGTAATATATACATTATCATTATTATCAAAACATGTCTTTTCATTAACCGCTATATCTGCATAGCTCAAAATCGTATAATGAAGATTAAATAGAGAAATCGGATTTTTATATTTCTTAGCAGGTATCCTTAAATCTTCAATATACAAAGGGATCTTAATACTTTCTTCATAAAGAACTTTTTTACCGAATATTTTATATTTTCCAAGCATATCGCCGTGATCACTTGTATATATAAATATACCGTCCTTATATGAATTTCTAAAAGTCTCATGCAGCTGACAACAATAATTATCCAATTTTTCGATTAATCCGTAATAACTCGCCCTGACATGCCTTAAAGTCATCATATCGGTATTTTGAATATATTTTTCATAGTAAGCGTCCGCTTTTAAATAATAATCGTCCATATTCACCTTACTAAAATATTTTCTAAAATAATTTTTTGAAACAATATACGGAAAATGCGGACCATAAAAACCGACAACCATAAATAACGGCTTATTTCTTTTTTCTTGCAAAGCTTTAATTGCCTGATTTAAAACCGCTTCATCAAACTCTTGCGTAAATGAATCGCCATATCCCACCTCATTTAAACAACCGCTCGCCTTTTGCGTGCCCTTTAAATCCTTCAGCTCATTTCTGTTGCCCGGCCAAAATTGAGTAGTAATATCGCCAACAAATCTTTTTTGAAACCCGTGGTATTGATCAAATCCTTTAAAATGCATCCTTCCGACCAATATTGTTTCATACCCGACTTTGTTAAGCTTATCGGCAAGGGTTTCAATTTCACTATCCAAAATACAATTATTGTCATATATCCCCAATTCATGCGGATATTTGCCACTTAAAAAACTCATTCTGCTGGGAACACATAACGGATTATTACAATACGCATTTTCAAAGCACTGACCATTTTCCGCCATTCTATCTAAAAAAGGAGTATGAGCAATATTACCGACTCCACTGTGTTGATCAGACAAAACAAGCAAAATATCTTTCATATAGTTCAATCTCCTTTTTTAAATATTCAAGGTTTCCCTTGAATATAATTTACATAATTTTGAAGAACACCAAAATAATTACCGAAATCAAAATTACAATTAACGCTTTAACGGTACTCCACTTCTTTCTGTCGTATAAATACCACAAACCGATAACTAAGATTAAAGGTAATATTCCCGGAATTATTTTATCCAATATCTCCTGAATGCTTACTATCAATTCACCGGAAACAAATTCATATTTTATCGGAACTTTAACCGTATTGGCCGCAATACCGCCAACAGTTATAAGCCCGATTATTCCTAATGCCGTGGTAATGGCTTCCGTAATCTGAGGAGTAACCAATTCTAACGATTTTAAACCCAATTGATACCCTTTAACAAATAATCCGTATTTTAATGCCACAAGCACTCCGGTACTGAATATCAAATAAAATATACTACCCAATACCGAACCGTCCTGCGATAATGCAATGGCAATAGAAGCAACTATTGTACCATATACGGCTCCGATTAAAGAATCACCGATGCCGGCAAACGGACCCATTAATGCTGTTTTTGTGCTCAAAATCATCTCATCATCAATATCCTTGCCGCTTGCTCTTCCTTCTTCCAACCCTAAAACTATTCCCGGAATTATCGCCCCGAGAGCAGGCTCGGAATTAAAGAAATTCATATGTCTTTTTAAAGCCGCCTTATAATCCTCGTCATTTTCATATATCTTTCTTAAAGGCTTGCTGAGAGTGTGGCAAAACGCCAATCCCATCATTCTTTCATAATTTTGAGCACAGTGATGGAAAAACACATATGTCCACGCCGAATTAGAAATATCTTTTTTTGTTAACTTACTACTCATCATATTCACCACCTTCATCATCTTGTTGTTTCGCCAACCCCATTTTATCTTTTCCATACCTATTAGCCACAAACATTACTGAAATGCCTGTCGCAAATAAAACCAAAGAAACAATGTTAAATCCTGTATTCATAACTAATACAAATCCCATCAAAAAGAAACAAAGCATCCATTCCTTTCCCGGTGTAACAACATATTTTAATAACATTGCAAACCCTACGGCAGGAACTATCTTTCCGACAATGGATAATGACGTTAAGACAATCGGCGGAAAGGAAGTAATAATTTTTTGAACAAAATCAACCCCCAAATAATTGGCAAAGGTATATATAAACAAATAAATAACCAAGGTTGGAACAGTTCCCAGTATATTCGCTCTTGCAACTCCGTTTCCATCTCCCTTTTCGGCATACATATCCCCTAAATGCGGAAAATAAGAGTTAAAAGTCATACAAAACTGAAACAACGCAACCCCTAACAAACCCAAAGGTAATGCCAAGGCAATAGCTCCTTCCACACCGGTTTTGGAGGCGATTGCCAACGAGCCTCCGATAAATGTCGCAAATCCCTTATCGGAAGGTAATGCACCGCCCGGTTGAATAACCCCTAAATACATTGCTTGAATAGCGGCTCCGATTAATACTCCCTCTTTAATATCACCAAGAATCGCTCCGATAATCGTACATCCGACAAGCGGCGAGCCAATCCCAAAAAAACCACCTGCCTGTCCGAAAAACCACGGTGTTCTATTTACACCGAAATAACCTAATATCGCAATTAACAGCGCTTGCCATAATTCCATAAATTTTCCTCCTTTAAATAAAACTTATTTTTGAAGCCGAATCACCGGGAACCATTTGATATATAAAGTTGGTTCCGCTTATTTCAACATGCCTTAAACGATTTATTTCATCTTCATTTAAAAATACCGTTTTAGCAATCTGTTTTGTATCAGCTTTATTACTGACATTGCCCAAGATAATTTCATCAAATATTTTATTCTTGGTATATAATTCATATATGGTATCAACACTTAATAACAAAACCAAAATACTTTCACCCTGATAATTATCTTTGCTCAATCGTTCAACAGCTTTATCCGTCGATAATATTGATAATTTACACCCCATCGGACAAGCAAGCTTTAAAGCGGTTTTCATAATTTCATCTTTTATTGCCTTATCATCAATAACCATTACCCGATTTACTTTTAAATGAGGAATCCATGTTGTCGCAACTTGCCCGTGAATACCTCTGGAATCAACCCGCACACTTTTTATTTCCATTATTCCACCTCCATTTCTATTTCATTATGCTGTTTCTTTAAATCAACTATTCCCAACTTTCCGATTTCAATTAATCGCTCGATACTTATGTTGTTTTCAACAACAGCCGACAATAACATGGCCATATTTATTCCGGTAATTATTGAAACATTTTTATTGTCTATAAAATTCATAAAACAGGTATTAGAGGGTGTGCCCCCATACAAGTCCGTAAACACAAGTATTTCATTATAATCTTCATTAAGCAGCTGCTTGTATCCATATAATAATTTTTCTTTAAGCTCTTTTATTCCTTCCTCAGGCTGTAAGGAAACCGTATGTATATTTTTAATATCACCGGCAATCATTTTTGCGGCATTTAAAAATCCCTCGCATAAAAAGCTGTGACTTGCTATAATTATTCCTCTCATTTTTCACCCACACTTTCATATTCATCAAGATCCTTGGTTGAAGGATTTATGCATTCTTTTTTATTTACCTTCCACGATTTTTTTAATAAAATCTTGCCCTTTAATAAAGGATCATTTGTTTTTTCCATAAAATTAATCAGCCTATCTCTAAGCTTCTGCAAAACAGGATAATACTCCGCCACATTTATCAGATTATTGCTTTCCTGAGGATCAAAATCCAGATCATACAAGCATTCCATATCCTTATGCTTTTCATTTAGCCCTTGTTCAATCAGATAAGTTTTATAACCCGAATTATCAATATTGGAAAGATTATAGCCGACAAAATCATCAAAATATTTTATATACTTATACCTCTTGGTTCTAATACACCTCACCGGCTCATAAGATGTATGAAAGTTTATTTCCGCAAATATTTCTTCGTTTTCTTCATAATCCTTTCCATACAATAAATTCGCAAAACTTTTTCCTTCCAGATAATCAGGTTTATCAATACCGACAAGCTCACAAACGGTCGGAAATACATCTATATGAGATATAAGTTCATCATAAGATTTATGTTTGATTTCGGGAACATGCATGGCAAGCAGTACTCCTATTCCCCTATCACTCAAAGTTGTTTTAGCAAACGGATAAGCCACTCCGTGATCGGTAGTTAAAATTACAATCGTTTCATCATAAATTTCTTTTTCCATTAAGGAATCAAGTATCAAACCCAAACAATCG
>JBHAFN010000232.1:0-5416 GCA_041856105.1 Bacillota bacterium | reverse complement strand
TCAGGTTATACAATGGTACAATTGTATTTGAATAAGGATGGAGATTTATATGCGTAAATTTTTCTTTTTTGATATTGACAATACCTTATCGGTGGGGAAACCGGGTGAACAATATATTCCCGAATCGGCTGTGGAAGCGATTAAAATTTTGGAGGAGAAGGGTCATTTTATTGCAATTGCGACCGGTAGGGCGCATGCGATGGCAAAGGGAGTAATGGAGAAATTAAACATGAAAAATATGGTTTCCGACGGGGGAAATTCCATTACCGTTAATGAAGAATGCTTATATATTGAACCTATCAATAAGGAATTTTGTTTAAAGTTGTTTAAAGAATGTGATGAAAAAGGTTTTGCATGGGGAGTATCTCCTGAGGATGCCGATTTTCGATATACCAAAAACAGTGATTTTTATGATTATACAAAGGATATTTATATAAGGACAATTATTAAAGAGGATTTGGATCCTTCATCCTTGCCTGTAATTTATAAGGCTTATGTAGCTTGTAAATATCCTGAGGAGTTTAAAATTGAAACCTTAAATGAACTTCCTTGGTGTCGTTATCATGATGAATATTTATTTGTCGAGCCTACCGATAAATCTAAAGGGATTAAAAAGATTGTGGAATATTTTAACGGCGATCTCAAAGATGTGGTAGTGTTCGGGGATGGTAGAAATGATTTGAGCATGTTTAGAAAAGAGTGGACGAGTATTGCGATGGGCAATGCCTGTGATGAACTGAAAGAAAAAGCCGATTATATTACCAGCGATGCCGCTGATGACGGTATCTATAATGCCTGTAAGCACTTCGGGTGGATATAATTGACTATTATAAGGGGTTATGATATTGTATTAAAGCAAAGTTGAAGGAGTTGTTTTAATTATGGCAAAGGATAACAAAGTAATCATGGCTTGTACGGAATGTTTGTCAAGAAATTACACTACTTCAAGTAATAGGAATAGCAATCAGCGATTAGAGTTGATGAAGTTTTGTAAAAAATGTGGTAAGCATACCATACATAAAGCTACTAAATAGGAGGACTATTTTATGTTAAAGTGGTTTAGTATAAGCGGAATTATGAAGGAAGCGAAGAGAATTCGCTGGCCGAAATCCAAAGAATTATTGAAGGATTCTACTGAAGTTATATTATTTACGGCAGCATTTGCCTTGTGCTTTACATTATTTGATGTTGCGATTGCGATCATATTAAGAGCTTTGGGAATAGGGGCATAAAATGAGCGAAGTTAACAGAGTAAATTTAGAAGAAACCGAAAAAAGATGGTATGTGGTTAATACGTATGCCGGTCATGAAAACAGAGTAAAAGAAAATCTGGAAAAAAGGGTTGAAACCATGGGTATTCAGGACTATCTGTTTAGAATTTTGGTTGCGGAGGAATCTGAAATCGAGATTAAAAACGGCAAGCAGGTGGAAAAGATGAAAAATCTGTTTCCCGGTTATTTGTTTGTGGAAATGATTATGACTGACGATGCTTGGTATGTAGTGCGTAATACTCCGGGGGTTACCGGATTTATCGGATCTTCAGGTGGCGGGGCTAAGCCTTTTCCGGTTTCACCGGATGAAATTGATTCCATTTTAAGAAGAATGGGGCAAAGCGATAAGAAAATTAATGTTGAATTTAAAGTGGGCGATACGGTTAAAATCTTATCCGGACCGTTTAGCGGAATGGTCGGAAGAGTGGATTCCATGAACAATCAAACTCAGGTTGCGTCGGTATTAATTCTGTTATTCGGCAGAGAAACGCCTACGGATATTAACTACAATGATTTGACGTTAGACGCATATGAATAAGCTGTAGAAATGCAGCTTTTAATTTAGGGAGGAAGTTATGGAGGTAAAGGCAATTTTATTTGATTTTGACGGTACGTTGTCCAATCGTGTGGAATCGGCGTATCGCAAGTATAAAAGTGATGTGGCGGAACTTTTTAAGGATTTGGATCCAAACGGGGTCGAACTTGAGGCAATTGTGCAAAGATGTATGACTTGGGATGAATATGGAACGATTAATAAAAGACATGTTTTTGAACAGTTAAAGAAACATTATCAATTGGATTTTGATGTTGATCGGCAAGTAAGAAAATGGTATGAAACCTTTCATTTATTTCAGGTTCTTCAAAATAATTGTATTGAGATTTTGGGAAAATTATCTGAAAAATATCGTTTGGGAATTGTTACCAACGGTGATGTTGTTTCTCAAAATCTTAAAATCGATTATTTGGATTTAAGAAAATATTTTGAATTTGTCATGGTTTCGGGAGAATACAATATTCATAAACCGGATAAAGAAATTTTTGAAATGGCTGCCAAGAAGTTTGATTTACCTTGCGACGATATCGCTTTTGTGGGGGATACGTTTGCGACGGATATTTTAGGGGCTTACAGGGCGGGTATGAAGCCTATTTGGTATTTTAACGATCCTTTAAGATTCAGCGACAGTCCCGTAACCAGAATCTATCATTTTGAAGAATTATTGGAAACCTTTCAAATTTAGTTAGCTTAAGCTTATTTACCTGTTGAAAATATGATAGAATATTTTAAGTCAGGTGGTAAAAACATGAATAAAAATACTTTAAAGTTTATATGGGCAATTGTCGGATTACTTAGTTTCGGGATAGGTACTGTGGGTGTATTTATTCCCGTTATTCCGACAGTGCCTTTTTATTTATTAACTGCATATAGTTTTGCGAGAAGTTCGAAAAGACTTCATGTATGGTTTAAAAATACAAAGCTTTATGAAAAAAATTTAAAAAGTTATGTTGAGAAAAAAGGGATGAGTATGCCGGTTAAGATTAAAATCAGTTTTATGGTCAGTGTAATGATGTTAATCGGATTTATAACTATGAAAAATACCTTTGTTGGAAGAATTATTATCTCCCTGATTTGGGTAGGGCATATTTATTACTTTTTCTTTAAAGTTAAAACGATTAAGGAGGAAGGATAAGTGGTTAAAACACGACTTGTATCTTTGATGGATGAATCAAAGAAATATATTTATTTGCAAATACTTTGGCAATGGTTGGCATTAATCTGTCAAATTTTTATTGTTTACAGTATTGCCACATTGATTGCTAAAGCTAAGGACGGCTTGCTTACTTCTGCTCATTTACAAGTGTTTTTCATAGTGGCTTTATGTGGTGTTGTTTTAAGATTGTTGTTTGATCGTCTTAGCGTAAAAGCTTCCTTTAAAGCGGGAGCGGATGTTAAAAGAACGTTGAGAGATAAAATTTATCAGAAATTATTAAGATTGGGGCCAAGTTATCGAGAAAAAGTTTCTACTGCGCAGGTGGTTCAAATGGCTGTAGAAGGGGTTGAGCAATTGGAAATATATTTCGGCAGGTATTTGCCGCAATTATTTTATAGTTTATTGGCGCCTTTAACTTTATTTTTGTTTCTGTCCGTTTTCAGCTTGAAGGCGGGGTTGGTTTTACTGTTTTGTGTTCCGTTAATTCCTTTAAGTATCGTTGTAATTCAAAAGATTGCGAAAAGGTTGTTGAGTAAATATTGGGGTGTTTATACCGGTTTGGGGGATAGTTTCTTGGAAAACTTGCAGGGGTTAACAACCTTAAAGATTTATCAGGCGGATGATGAAAAAGCGGTATTAATGGATAAAGAGGCTCAAAAATTCAGAAATATTACCATGAAGGTATTAACGATGCAGTTAAACTCTACAAGCGTAATGGATATTATGGCTTACGGCGGAGCGGCGGTAGGGATGGTTTTCGCTGTAATGGAATATACTTCGGGAAATATTTCATTAAAGGGTGCTTTGTTTATTATTTTATTGGCGGCGGAATTTTTTATTCCCTTAAGAGTTTTGGGTTCTTACTTTCATATTGCGATGAACGGTATGGCAGCAAGCGATAAGATTTTTAATTTATTGGATTTACAGGAAGATGAAATTAAAGAAGAATTGATAGATTTTAATAATTATTTAATAGAGTTTGATCAGGTTTGTTTCAGCTATAATCCTGAAAGAGAAATATTGAATGATATAAGTTTGAGGATTAAGGAAGGGGATTTTGTGTCGTTGGTCGGGGTTTCCGGCTGTGGTAAGAGTACCGTTGCGAAAATATTAACGGGAAAAAATAAAAATTATCAAGGTTCGATTAAACTTGGTGAAAAAGAATTATCGAGTTTAAATGAAGCGGATATTATGAACAACCTTACTTTAGTAACTCATAACAGTTATATATTTAAGGGTAGCGTCAGGGATAATTTGTTAATGGCGAAAAAGAATGCGAGTGATGAAGAACTTTATCGGGTTTTAAAAGAAGTTAATCTTTTAGACTTCATCAACGAACAAGACGGACTGGATACCGTGATTTTGGAGAAAGCAGGAAATATTTCCGGTGGACAGGCGCAAAGATTGGCTTTAGCCAGAGCTTTACTGCATGACAGTTTGGTTTACATCTTTGATGAGGCCACTTCCAATATTGATAAAGAGAGTGAAGAAATGATTATGAAGGTAGTCAAAAAGCTTGCGAAGAAAAAAACGATTATTTTAATTTCTCATCGTTTAGCCAATGTGGTAGATTCCGATATGATTTATATGCTTGAGGATGGAAAAATTGTCCAGAGCGGAACGCATTTGGATTTGTTGGAAAATAACGGGACTTACAGTAAACTTTATAATCGACAAATTTCATTGGAAGCTTACGGGAAGGAGGCATAAAGATGAGAAGAAGCGGAATTAAAATAATGAGTCAACTTATCGGTTTGATTTATCCTTTATTGCCGATCATGTTTATGGCTGTTTTTTTAGGGGTAAGCGGTTTTCTTTGTGCCATATTTATAACGGTAACGGCGGTTAACGGTTTGATTAGCCAAACGGAAATCAAAACTTTATTAGGTATTTTGTTACTTCTGGCGATACTTAGAGGGGTTTTACATTATGGTGAACAGTATTGTAATCATTATATCGCTTTTAAATTGTTGGCGATAATCAGAAATAAGGTTTTTGAGCATTTAAGGAAATTGGCACCTGCAAAACTGGAAGGGAAAGATAAGGGGAATTTAATTTCTATTATCACTTCTGATATTGAACTTTTGGAAGTGTTTTATGCTCATACCGTTTCTCCGATAGCTATCGGGTTTATCACTTCGTTGATAATGGTTGTTTATATTGCAAAAATCAATTTTTATGCGGGAATGATTGCGTTGACGGCTTATGTTATGGTGGGAGTATTTATTCCTTTGATGATCGGCAAATGGGGAAAAGACAGCGGAATTATTTTGCGAAATAAGGTAGGGGATTTAAACAGTTTTGTCTTGGATTCTTTAAGAGGATTAGATGAAATAATTCAGTATGATTTTATGAATTTATATATAAAAGTAGTAGAAAAAAATTAAGTATACCATTAGAGAGATACTTTGAAGAGGCGGGGGGCCTGGCGAAAAT
>JBHAFN010000231.1:0-4567 GCA_041856105.1 Bacillota bacterium | reverse complement strand
GCAAAGTTTTCTTCACGCTTTTCAATACCTTCTCCAACGGCATATCTTACAAAAGCTTTAACTTCCGTATTGTTTTCTTTCAAGTATTGACCGCATTTTTGATCTTGGTTCTTAAAGAAGATTTGATCAATCAAAGTAATGTCCTGTAATGATTTGGAAACTCTTCCTTCAACGATACCCTGTAATACTTTTTCAGGCTTGTTTTGTAAGGATTCGTCATTTTTGACGATTTCTTCCTGAACCTTTCTTTCATGTTCGATTACATCCTGAGGCATATCTTTTCTGGATACGTAAGACGGAGCCATGGAAGCTACCTGCATAGCCATATCTTTAGCCACTTCTGCTGAAGCGTTATTGCTTAATACCGCAACCGCACTGATTTTACCGCCCATGTGGATATATGTCCCGAATACATCCGCATCTTCTTTTCTGACCGTTTCAAATCTTCTCAAGGTAATCTTTTCCCCGATTGTTGCCGTGGCGTCAATCAATAAACCTTCCAAAGTAGTTCCGTCAACTTCCAACGCCAATGCTTCGGCTAATGTTTTAGGATCATTCTTTAAGATTACATCGGTTACTTTAGATAATAAAGCCAAGAACTGTTCATTCTTTGCCACAAAGTCGGTTTCCGAATTAACTTCGACAAGCACCGCTTTATTTTGATCAACTTTTACTTGCGATAAACCCTCAGCCGCAATTCTTCCGGCTTTTTTAGCCGCCTTGGCAATTCCTTTTTCTCTCAACCAGTCGATTGCTTTTTCAATATCACCGTTTGTTTCTTCAAGTGCCTTTTTGCAATCCATCATGCCGGCACCGGTTTTTTCTCTCAATTCTTTAACTAATGATGCTGTAATTGCCATTATTCGCTAACCTCCTTAACTTCCTCAACACTGATTTCTTCCTTTACTTCAACTTCAGCCTTAACTTCTTCTACTTGAGGTTTGTTTTCTCTTTTAATAAAACGTCTTTCAGAATTGCTGTTGAAGTTTTGACGGCGGTTTGCTTGAGCGGCACGTCTTTCTTCCATTTTTTGACGACGGCGTTTTTCAGCTTCCGCAGCTTGTTCTTCAACTTTAATAATTACATCACTCATGGTAATGTCTTCAGCATCATCTTCCTGATGCGCATAAGTTAATACTCCGCCTTTACCTTCAACAATCGCATCCGCAATCAAGGCAACCAGTAAAGACACTGAATGAGCGGCATCATCATTGGAAGGAATCGGATAATCGATATTGTCCGGATCCGCATTGGTATCAATTAAGGCAAATACGGGAATACCTAATTTTTTAGCTTCCGCTACCGCATTGTGTTCTTCGATCGGATCAACCACAAATACGGCATCAGGTAATTTTTTCATTTCTTTAATTCCACCAAGGAAATTTTCCAATCTGTCTTTTTTCTTCTTTAAAACGGCAATTTCCTTTTTAGGATATAAATTAATGGTTCCGTTGTTTTCCATTTCTTCGATTTCAAGTAATCTTTTAATACTTTTTTGAATAGTACGGAAATTGGTTAAGATTCCACCCAACCATCTTTGATTAACATAGAATGAACCAGAACGTAGCGCTTCTTCCAAAATTGCGGTTTGCGCCTGTTTTTTAGTACCTACAAACAATACTTTTCCGCCGTTTTCAGAAATTTCTTTTAAAGCGTAATAAGCTTTTTCAATCATTGGAATAGTCTTTTCCAAGTCGATGATGTAAATACCGTTTTTTGCCGTATAAATATACGGTTTCATTTTAGGATTCCAGCGGCGGGTTTGATGCCCGAATTGCACACCGCTTTCCAGTAGTTTTCTCATTGTAACAACAGCCATTTTATATTTTCCTCACTTTCCGTTGTTCCTCCATCATTTCGAACATTAATAACTCACTAAGTGAGCACGGATTAATGAATCCATGATGTGTGTAGTACGCAATATTTTGCGCCGTTAAATAATATATCATAAAATAGAGCTTTAAACAAGGAAAAACACGCTTTAATCAGCCTTAAATCACTTCTTTTTGGATCTTGGATGAGCGCTTTTAACCACCTTGGTAAGTCGATCGATAGTTACATGCGTATAAATTTGAGTGGTAGATAAATTCTCATGCCCCAATAACTCCTGAACGATCTTTAAATCGGCGCCGTTATCCAACAAATGGGTCGCAAACGAATGTCTTAACATATGCGGATGAACGTTCTTATTCAAGCCGGCATTTATCGACGCCTCCTGTAACATAAGTTGCACGCTGCGATTGGATAAAGGTTTGCCGTTTTTATTGATGAAAAGGTAATCGTTTTCTTCCTTCAAATAAAGCTTTCTTACTTTGGTCAAATATAATTTGATCACATCGCCGCATCTTTCATAAAAGGGGACCATTCTCTCTTTATTCCCTTTCCCGATAACCATAAGATAGTTTTCATCCAAATTAACCTTACTTACTCTTAAAGAAGTAGCTTCACTGATTCGCAAACCGCAAGCGTACATCGTTTCCACAATACATCTGTTTCGAGCATCAATCGGATCGGTCAAATCAAAAGATTGTAATAAATCAATCATTTCTTCAATTAACAATAAATTAGGCAGTCTTTTTTCCACCTTAGGATTTTTAAAAAACCTGACCGGATTATTTTCTACGTTTTCATATCTGTTTAAATATTTGAAAAACGATCGCAAAGAAGATAAATTTCTGGAAAAGGATCGATCGGAAAGCTTAATTCCGCCGATTTCTCCGCTTCTAAGCTTACCTATATAATCCATAACATTTTCTTTATTTACATCCTCAAAACTGTCAATATCATTTTCTATAAGAAAATTAACAAAACGAAAGACATCCCGTTTATACGCATCCACGGTATCCGTAGAACCCGTACCGGACAATTTAACATGATCAATAAATCTGTCTATATACAAATTTAAATCTCTTGCCATAATGTTTCCTTTAATACAGCCAATGCCCGTTTTGCATAAGCGGCTTTACGCTCTTTCTTATTTATATTTTCCATACTTTTTAAAATTCCGAAATTGGCATTCATCGGTTGAAAATGAGCTGGATCGCCATGACTGATGTAATAAGCCATTGCCCCGATCATGGTTTGATTGTCCAAATCATAAACTTTGTTTTCCTTTAAATATTTGGCCATGTTTATACCGGCAAACAACCCGCTTGCCGCACTTTCCACATAACCTTCAACGCCGGTAATCTGTCCGGCAAAAAATAAATCACTGCGTTTTTTAAATTGATAAGCATTGTTAAGCAGCTTCGGCGAATTAATAAAAGTATTGCGATGCATAACTCCGTATCTTGAAAATTTGGCCTGATTAAGCCCCGGAATAAGCGAAAAAACCCGTTTTTGTTCCGGCCATGTCAAATGGGTTTGAAAACCGACCATATTATATAAAGTATCGCCGACATTATCTCTTCTAAGCTGTACTACGGCATAAAATCTTTTCCCTTCATATTCCAAACCGACCGGTTTTAAAGGACCGAACAATAAAGTTTGTCTTCCTCTTTTAGCCATAATTTCTATCGGCATACAACCTTCAAAATATGTTTCCTGTTCAAAGTCTTTTATTTCGGCGGTTTTGGCGGTAATTAAAGCGTCATAAAATATATCGAACTCTTCTTTATTCATCGGACAGTTAATATAATCGGCGTCCCCTTTATCATATCGGGATTTATAATAGGCAATATTGAAATCGATGCTGTCCTTCTCAATGATAGGAGCCGCCGCATCAAAGAAATATAACCCGTCATCATCGGCCAATTCTTTAACGGCATGATATAAACCGTCGCCGGTCAACGGCCCGCTGGCAATAATACAAGGCGTATTCGGCAGAGAAGTTATTTCTTCGTTAATCACCTCAATTAAAGGATTATTTTTAATTTCGGCAGTAATTCTTTTGGAAAACTCTTCTCGATCCACAGCCAAAGCGCTACCCGCCGGAATTCTTGTTTCATCGGCAATTCTCATAATCAAACTGTCCAAAGTACGCATTTCTTCCTTCAGTAAACCGACCGCATTATTTATATCGTTGCTTCTTAAAGAATTGGAACATACCAGTTCAGCCATATCGGGATTACGATGGGCAGGCGAAAATTTGACCGGCTTCATTTCATACAGTTTAACCTTTATTCCTCTTTTAGCCAGCTGATATGCGGCTTCACATCCGGCTAAACCGGCTCCGATAACTTTAACGATCATTTCTTACCCTTCTTTTTACTGACAATCTTTTCCCCGTCCAAGGTTTCCATATGTCTGCATTTAGGAAAAGGGCTGCATCCTAAAAAATAAGTATTAAATCTTGATTTCCTTTTCAATAGTTCCGATCCGCATTCAGGACACATCTTTCCGCTTGGCTCAGGTTTTTCCTTAACTTCTTCTTTTTCGATCTTGGCGGTATATTTACATTCCGGATAAGTCGAACAGGATATGAACTTGCCGAATTTACCGATGCGATAAACCAAATCGTTACCGCATAACGGACACTTCTCTCCCGTTTTTTCAGGTTGAATTTTTTCCATATTCTGATTGGCTTCATTAAGTAACGGTACAAAAGCATCCCAAAAAGTCTTTAAAG
>JBHAFN010000230.1:0-6655 GCA_041856105.1 Bacillota bacterium | reverse complement strand
TAACACTTAAGGTTCTATTTATTAATAAGGAAAGAGTATCATTTGCACAGAGAAAATATGAAACCTTGTGAAACAGGGTGAAATATTGCAGTGTTAAAATATGGCTTAAAATAAAGAAAAAGTCCCTATTTAAGGGGCCAAACTAAAATTTTATCGAATAATAAATGGGGCGATCGACGGGACTCGAACCCGCGAATGCTAGAGCCACAATCTAGAGTGTTGACCAACTTCACCACGACCGCCATAAGCACTATTTATGATACCTTAAACTATTTTAAAAGTAAAGTGGAAAAGTAGCGAAATAAGCTGAAGTAAAAAGTTTTATGTTTCATCATTTATTTTAATTTCTCAAGATATTCAAGTATTTTTCGTGCTTGATTATCTTTAAAAATCGGACACACTCTACATCACTTTATTTACCAGACCTTTAATTAAGTCCTTATCTTCTATCTTCGTAATTCCAAAGCTCTTTTTACCGGCATCTTTTATGGAAGCCCCAATATGATAGACTTCCGCTTTATCTAAAACAAGAAACCTATCGTGAAAATCTGTCGTAGGTTTTATCGAAAGTTTTGAATATTGTGCGTTAAATTTCGTTATGTCTTCAGCTGATAAGTTGCCTTTACCTGCTGTAACAATTACAACATCCACGCCCAACTTTTTCTTACACAAGATATTCAAGGTGTTGACATCCACATAGTTGTCAATGAGGATTATTTCTTTCTCGGCTTTATGGATGAGTTTGACAATAAAGCTGAATACGTCATATATTTGCCCGTCATAAAAAATGTTTTGCTTTATCTCGGTATTGGCAGCTATATAATTAAATACTTCCTCAAACTTTTTGTCTGTTTCCAATTGTTTTATTTCGATCCTATCCAATCGTGAAAAAAGCTCCTGATTGGAAAGCAAAAAACTTCTCATCTTAACAAAGCTGTTCATGATTTTAATGCTTACTTCTACAGCAATGTCGCTTTTAAGCACCGCAGAAAGCATGGCAATGCCTTGTTCTGTAAAAACATACGGCATATATCGTCTGCCACCATGAGTATTGTTTTCACTTGAGGTAACAATTTGTGACCTCAAGTTCTCATATTCTTCTTTTGTTAACCGAAACCGAAAATGTTCCGGAAATCGATTTAGATTCCTTTTGACTGCTTGATTGAAAACTTTTGTTTCAACTTGGTAAAGCCACGCAAGATCACTATCTATCATAACTTGTTTATTTCTAACGGTATAAATCATGTTATGTATTTCTCTTTTATCAACTATGACAAGATTTTTATTATCTGTCATAAATACCTCCATTTTTTCTTCATTAATTTCTTACTGTTCATTAAGAAACTTTCTGCGCTAAATAACTTTCATTAATTGAGCTAATAATTCTCATCTATGTAGTTTATGATTATTGAATCGGTATTTAGAGTTGCTTCATTTTGAAAATCATATGCCATGGAATTTGCATATAAATCTATTTTTCCGATTTTTAAAAGTAAAGAGAGATATTTAAGCGAGTCTTTATGGATTGCCAGAGTTATTGAAAAAGGTATTTTATTGCTGGAAGGATGATCGAGATTATAGCCTTTACTATCTTTGATGGATATAACTCTAACGTTTTCCGCTATTAAATCTTCAATGAATTTATTTTGTCCTAAGTTGATGCTTCCATAAAGGTTAACTCTTTGACCGCTTACAATTGAATTACCGGATAATGATAAAACATCGGTTAATAATGTAAAGGCAACCTGTTCTTCTTTAAGCTGCAATATCGGACTGTCCGGTAAATCGTTCACGTCAAATAACATAGACTTATAAAACAAAGAACCGGCAGGTATTTTACCTTGAATATCGGTGTATTTTCCGATTATTTCTTCTTTTGTACAAAAAGCGTTTTGATCAATATACATATACGGAATTAAAACGGTTTTAATGTCTTCTTCGCTTATTAAATGGCGTCCTTCAATATTATGCGATGCAACATATACTTCCGTTATATTTAAGGTTTTTTTGATGTAGTAATTGCTAAGCAGATAGTTTGCCGTACAGATGACTATTAAAATTAAACAATAAATAATCTTTTTTAAATGGTTCTAATACGTTAATGAAGGGAAGAAAGATATGATGAAAAAACTTATTAAAATATTTCTGTTAGTAATGATATTTCTGAATTTTATAAATAAACCGATGTTACTAGCCGAAGAAAATGAAGTTCAAACGGGAGAAACAGTCGAAACTGTGGAAACGATTGATCCTATAGAAACATCTGATCCTATGGAAACATCTGATCCTATGGAAACATCCGGTCCTATGGAAACATTAAATCCGTCCCCATTAACCACACAAGAAACCGTTATTGAAGAAATTGATGAAGGATCAAAAGATGATATTTTGAAGGAAGATTTTACGGATGAAATTCTTTGGGACGAAGAAGAGTTGATTGAACAAGCCTTAAATGATTTAAATTTAAAATATCAGGAAGAAAAGGCGATAAATTTAAGTGTTGAAGACGTCTTGAAAGTAGTAAACGGAGAAGTAGTTCCTTTTACAAAATCAAGAATGATGTATAGAAGCATTGAAGAGGAAGTTAAAGCTTATCTGCATAACTTTGAAATCGTTAAACAATATGACGGTACTGCTCCGTTTGACAATGACGATAATGCCGGTAATGACAGTAACTATGAAAATAAAATTGTCAGAAGTTTTGATAAAGTCGTTTATAGAACCTCATACAGTACATTAAGTGAAAATGTTTTAGATACATCCATGAGCGGTACATTTTATTTTAAGGCAAAGCTGCCGGTTTCCGCCGGTATTGCAAGCTTTGATTTAAAAGCCATGGAATGGTTGGAAAATGTAAGTATTCAGGAACTTGAAAATGAAAGTATTTTGGAAGGACAAATAAACCTTAAAAATCAAATAGTATCACCAAGAGTAGGAACTATAAACTGGGTTATATCAATTAATCAGGCTCTAAACGGTACCGTTATCGATTCTCCGACATTTTATATGAAATTAAATGACGGAGAGTATATGGTTACTAAAGGAGAACCGATTAAAGTAAGTGCTAAAGCCAATATAAACTCTAAAATAAATTATGAAGGAATGTATGAAAATAAACCTTTATTTTCAATATTGCTGGAACTTGTCGCATCAACTGAGGGCAAAGGAATTAAAGGTCAGGAAATAATTAACCCTCATGAACCGATCAAATTTACCTTAAAATCCAATACCAATCAAAACATATTGGAATATAAGGTTAATAACGAACAGGGATTATCAATTATTAAAAACGGGGTAATCGGTAAAAATATTCCTTTATCGGGAAATAATGTGTCCGCTTTTAATCAGGTATTTAACAGCGGCAATATTACCATAAACAATAATCAAGTTAATATTGACGCATTTAACTTTGACAGTTTGTACAATAAAGTAACTAACAATGCCAATAAGATAAATGATATGGCGGGATATGATTACAATGACGATCATTATCCTTTCGGGGCATATGTTTTCATTACCGATAAACCGTATGTAATTGACAACAATCAAATTTACAGTATGGAAATACAAAGTTTAACCGCAAAAAGTTTTTTAAATGAAGAGCTTGTAGAAACAAATTTAAGCGATAATACGGCAACCTATCTTTTAGGAAAGCCGGAAGGAGGGGGACCGGGGACTGCCGGCGGACCCGCTCAATTTCTTACCGTTAACGTAATTAATCCGACTACGAAAGAGAAGTTTACTTTAATCGATAAAGACAGTTCCCGTAACATACCTCCCGATTATTCCGTATATCCCGGAGAACTTGTGCAAATTTATCAGGGAGCTATGCAATATAAAAGTAATAACAGAGCATATATCAAACAATATTACGGATTAATTAAGTTTGATACAAACATTTTCGAAGCGTTAAATAACGATGAAGAGTTTTCTCATCCCGTGCCTAATAAGAATTTAAAAGATTTGGCGTTTTATTGGGTAGGAAAAAGCGATAAAAACGGTTGGGTAAATGAAGAAGAAATGTATAATGCCCATATAAATGATGTGAAAAATCAAAACGGATATGTTTTATTCGACAGTGCTGATGAAGCAAAAGAAAACGGTTATGTTGTCGTAGGCTTTTTATCTCTGTGTGAGTTTGTAAAACCCGATTATGTAATTACATGGGACGCTTATGGAACTTATCCTGCCGTAAAAGTAAAAAAAGACGCTTTAATGGATAAGTCAACCGACAGTATATACCCTAAAGACAGTCCAAAACGAGTGGGAGTGATTTTAGGGGAACTGGAAGGAATTGATTTTGACGGTAACGTTTACAAGCGGGAAAATATATATCAGTCGTTAGGGGACGATCTTGATATGTATGGAAATATAAAGGATATCAGGTTAGGTTTTATTAAAGCCCAATATGATGCAAACGGAATCTTAAAGTCTACAAGTTTAAGCAATGCCATCGGCAATCGTAACGGAAACTGGACACATGCGGCAAGCCTTGTCGGCGGATCATTTTATGTAAAAGAGTACAATACCTATATCAATGAACATATTTCTCAAAGAATTGCCAATAACGAATATAAAGAGGTATATAATCTTGATAAAGCCCAATATAACGTTTACATCGATTTTGAAACCGGAACAACCTTAAATACCAAAACGAATATTACCGATGATTTTATCATTACCCAAACCATTCCCGATACAATAAAACCTTTTAAAGAAACGGGCAGTGTGGAAGAAAAATGGAACATTGTCTATGACGGAGATATTGTTCAGGATTTAAGCTTAACTGACGGAGTTAAAATTGAAAATTATGCAAACAGTTTAACATCATCCAAGACATATCTTGAAGTAATGAAGGAAATTAACAAAACAAGCGATTTTCGATATGAGGTAAGTGAAAAAACGGAGGGCAATCAAACGATAATCACATGGAAGATATATGATTATCCGGTGTCTTATAAATTACCGAAAATTCATTTGACCGGAACAATATCGGAAAATGTCGAGAACAATCATCATATGGAGATTATCGGAGAAATCAAATCGGCTTACGCTCCTAAAATAAATAGAGATAGCGTAGGAATAAAAACGATAAGAATCGGCGGAGCTACGATTAATAAAATTGCCGTTCCGGAAATAAGAGTTGATGATGCGATAGGTTTTAAAATAGAATTTAAAAATGACGCTTTAATAAGTAATGAAAGTGAAAATATCGATGCTTTAAGTGTAGATATTTTACCGTTTGACAATGAAGACAATCCCGGATTGGATTTGGGCGAATATTATTTAGATAATATCATTATGAAAGCTAAACTTACCGACAGCAACCCAAACGATGAATCGATACCTGATTTAAGACTTTATTATTCAACGCAAAAACAGGAAAAGTTTGTTATTTTGGAAAATAATCGGCTAATTGATTTAGAAACGAAAGGGTTTAAGTATATCGATTTAAATTTAAATCTAAAAGATGATCGCTATATTTTAGATGACAACGTTTCCAAACAAATTAAGGAGATATTCAACAAACAAAAAATAACCGCCTTGGGCATCCTGAGTAAAAATGTCGGCAATAATTCCACTTATTCCTTTGAGTATAAGTATAATTGGGACGATATGGAATTTAAACGACGTGTTGAAAGTTGGGAATTTGTTTTTAACAGAGTAGATTTGGCTGTGGCGTCAACTACCAATCAACATACCTATGATACAGCCGTTTCATCACCTTTTATTTCTAAAGAAATAACCAAGATAAACGACTTGACAAGCAATGAAATAAACGGATTAAATAATCATAAAGTTAAAGATAATGATGAAATCGAATACAAGATAAACTTCTTTAATCCGTATAACGATGAAAGCAGGATTGTAATAAAAGATGAAATCCAATTGGGAACTACATTAATATTATCTTCCCTTAGCGATAACGGTTATTACAACAGAACAGATAATACCGTAGAATGGGTATTCGATAACGTTAAACCTCATTCTAAAAATGCGGTCAGTTTTAAAGTGAAGGTAATTAACGATGATACCAAGGAAATAATTAATCAAGCAAAAGTAAAATATAATGATAATCCTTATGTGGATACCAATGTGATTACCAATCCCAAACAATTAATTTCTGCGGTTAAATCAAGTAATCCCGCCAGCGGTACTACCGTAAAGGAAAATGAATTGATCGAATATTTTATTACGGTTAAAAATACGGGAATAGTCGATGTTGAAAATATTTTAATAAAAGATCAAATTCCGCATCATACAACGTTTGTTGAGGTGAAAAATAACGGTGAATATCTTAAAAATGATAATGCGGTTAAATTTAATATTCCTTTATTAAAACCCGATGAAGAGATTAAAGTATCGTTTGTAGTAAAAGTAAATAAGTTGGATAAGGCGATTAACATAGAAAACATCGCCGAATACGGAATAAATACGATTGATAAAAAAACCAATAAAGTAATTCATCCTATCAAAATAGAAGTAAAACCCGATGTCTTTCATTATGAAATAGTTAATACTGCCAACAGTACGACATTAGGTATTTATATAATAACGATAATTGCGGGAATGATTGGAACATATTTGTTAAATAAAGATTAAATAATGCTGAAAATGATGTTTAGACATCATTTTTAGCTTATGTTTTAACAAT
>JBHAFN010000229.1:0-3604 GCA_041856105.1 Bacillota bacterium | reverse complement strand
TATTTAATCAGGGACAAGTGTGTTGTGCGGGTTCACGTTTATTTATTCATGAGGATATTTACGATGAATTTATTAAAAAGTTGGCGGATAAATTTGATAATGTCAAAGTCGGGATGCCGTGGGATCCTGAAACGCAAATGGGTGCTCAGGTAAATGAAAGTCAGCTTAAGAAAGTGCTTCGTTATGTTGAACTAGGTATAGAACAGGGGGCAGTGGTTACCAGCGGTGGCGAGCGTATTACAGGTGGAGTAATGGACAGAGGTTTCTTTACTCGTCCGACCATTTTATCAAACGTTACCAATGATATGATTGTGGCTCAAGAAGAAATTTTCGGACCGGTAGTTGTAGTCATTAAATTCAAGGATGAAGATGAGGTTATTAAAATGGCTAATGACAGTGAGTACGGTTTAGGCGGGGCAATTTGGACTCGTGATATTAACAGAGCAATAAGAGTATCAAGAGCGATTGAAACCGGGCGTATGTGGGTAAATACCTATAATGCCATACCGGAAGGGGCTCCGTTTGGCGGCTATAAGAAGTCGGGTATCGGTAGAGAAAATCATAAATCAATGATTGCCCATTATACTCAAATGAAAAACATCATGATTAATCTTAGTGAAGAACCGGCAGGTTTATATTAAAAAAACACATTGCTTAATGTACTTAAGTTTATTTGTAAAGTGGTACTTATAAAATAAAGTATCACTTTTTGAATGTAAAACTATGTTTGGGAATACGGTAAAAGTTTATGATTTGGAGAGAACAATTTGTGATCTTATTAAAAACAGAAGTGCAATAGAAACAAAACTATTCTCTAAAACGATTAACAAGTATGTCCGTTATGAAAATAAGGATTTGAATAAACTATATGAGTATTCAAAGAAGATGAAGATATATGAAAAAGTAAAGGAACTTTTGGAGATTGTTTATGAATAAGAATAAGTTAAGATCTATGTGTCAAAAACTATCCAAAGAAACTAGGCTTAGCTTTAATGGTATACAGAGAAAGTATTTTAAGGAAAACAGCAAGTAGTGATGAGAATAAAAACTTCATTTTAAAGGTTTTTTTTACTTGCCAATGTAATAGAGATTAAACAGAGAAGTACAGTAGATATTGTTTTTTTAATATGACGGTTCTCACCTACAGAAGAAAATATTAAGGAAAGATTGTGAAATAATATTTCTCATCGTCTTTTCATTACAGCTATTCTTCGAATAACTATAATGAAAAACCACCCGCTAAGCGAGTGGATATTTATTTAATGTAGTAAATGTAATTTTCTTTTCTTGGCAACAAGCTTGTGTTTTTTACTTCAGGATAGCCGATAATGATATTAGCTATTCCTTCATAATTTCCTTCAATATTTAACGATTTTAAGAGTTCTTTTCCATATTCGGTTTCAAAGGTTTCTTTGGCACGATGAATCCAACAACTGCCGATATTCAGCTCTTCGGCTTTAAGCATCATATTCCCGGCTACCAGAGAACCGTCATACAAATAAGTATTTACATCTTTATCGGATAATACCACCAATACCACAGGGGCGTTATAAAACGGTTTTGCGTCTTCTCTTTTTAAGATCTTTGCGTTTATTTTTTCCAATTCATCTCTTACCTGTTTGTTTTTTATGACGATGATTATCGGTGCCTGTCGGTTTCTTCCGCTTGGCGCATATGTTCCCGCCTCAACAATTTGATTGATTATTTCATCACTTACCATATCATTTTTAAAGCTTTTCGTACTTCTTCTCGACTTGAATACATCCATCTTTAATGTCCTCCTATTTAAAATATACCACTATTTTGTTATGTTTGCCTAATGGAGATAAAATTAGTAAAATAATACTAGTAAAGCGAGGGAAAAGTATGAATAATCAATTTCCTACTAAATTGATTTTACTTAGGAAGCACTTTAATTATTCTCAACAGGATTTGGCTGTAAAGATGAATGTATCTTTAGAGGAATACATGAGTTGGGAAAACGGCAGTGCTTTATGCAATATGGCACAGCTCCTCAGAATGGCCAGACTTTTTAAGGTTTCACTTGATGATTTGTTTGATAACACGATAGAAGTTAAACTCCCTGAAGAAGAAATTAACAATAGTGTGGAGATTCCTTTTTTTAATACCGTAAATAATTCCGATTCAAATGACGATAATACCGAAGAAGTGTTTGTAAAACCGGTTGAATCCGTTTCTCAAACAAGTGCGTTGGATAGAACGATAGTTACCAGAATAATTAGTGATAATCAAATGGAAGAAGTGGATACGGAAGAAACGGTTATTCTTAAAAAACCCGTTGCCAAGCTTGAACCGGTAAAACAGGTGGTAAAGAGTGCGAAACCGATCAATTACAGCCGTTATATTATTTTCGCAATAGCGAGTTTGGCACTTTTATCCGTTATTGCCTTTTTCTTAATCAACAATCAACCCGATAGAGATGAATTTGTCAGTATAGGGGAAATTAATCGTTTGGTTGCGGCGCAAAGATTCAGCGCATATTTATCCAGTAAGGGAACCATTATAAAAAACGGGACAGCCATTGATACTTCGGAATTTAAAGATGTGGTTCAAATAAGTGCCAGACAAAATATCATTTTAGGGTTAAACAGCGACGGAACGGTAGTTTGTGCCGGAAGTAACTGCGATGTGAAAGATTTTAAGGATGTGGTAAGCATTTCGGCAGGAAATTCGCATGCGTTGGCTCTTACTAAAGATAATACCGTTTTGTGCAGCGGAAGTACGGCGGCTTGCCAAGTAGAAAATTTTAAGGATGTAAGCTTTATTTATGCCGGAAATAATGAGAGTTTTGCCATCAGTAACGGAACGGTTCTTTACTCCGGTAATTCCGGCTATAAATTACAAATAGAAGCGTTAAGCGGTGTTAAAGCTCTTGACACAAGCAATAAATATTTGATTGCCTTAACCAATGCCAATCAGGTATCTTTGATTTCTTTGGACGGCAGTCAATTGTTAAATACGTCCGGTTTTTCCAACATCATTCAAGTGGGGGCAGGGGATGATTTTGTGGCAGGATTGAATAGCAACGGTAAGGTTTCCATAGTAGGTAATGAGAAAATTGTTAAAGAGGTCAGTCAATGGAGCAACATTAAATATATTGCCACCTATGATAATTATATTATCGGTATAAACAACAATAATATCATTTACGGAGCGGGAGATAATTCCTATAATCAATATGAAGTTATTGAAGCGACCCCGACCGGTACGACCACAACCAAAACCAAGCTTGATAAAGTCAGCGCAGTAAGTTTTACCGAAACGGACAAGAGTTTGGTGTTATCTTGGGATGCGGTTAAAAATGCCGATTATTATCAGGTTTCCATTAATGTCGGCGGCGGTTATACCGTTAAGACTTCTACAAACGGGTTAAGCATAGACGCATCGAAGTTGACTAACAATACGGAATATATGATTAGCGTCGTTTCATATTCCAATGATGTTGAAAAGTTTGAAGCTTCCGATATTACGGTAGTTAATTACAAATATACGGGTAAGGTGGAAGTTAAACAGTATAAAGTAGTCTTTTATGATTATGATTTTAAAACCGTTTTAAGTGAACAATTGGTGGATGAGGGAGCCG
>JBHAFN010000228.1:0-3867 GCA_041856105.1 Bacillota bacterium | reverse complement strand
CCCTCCGGTACAACATCATACATCTTATCTACCGGTGTGTCTTCGGTTATATAATTGGAATATACCCATTCGTAGTTATATGGAATTACTCCGACAAAATAGATTTGTTCATTAAATAACGGCTTTATCAGCTCTTCAACATATACCCTTACCTTCTCTCTTCCATATATATTCAAATATCCGTCTCTATAGGTGTACTCATTAACGTCATCAAATATTGAACCGACAATATCGAATATACTTCCTTGAGGATAATACTTATAATCCTCATACCCTTTCGGACTCATAACAAACTTCTCCCCCGATGCGGTCATGGAACCCGGACTTCTATCCGAACCGTGATAACTACATACAAATTCCTCTCCATACCTTTCATAAAGGTATCTCTCGGCTTCTTCACAATCGTGTATAATAAATTCCGCTCTTTCCTTTGCCTTTCGTCTTCTAATCGTAAATGAATCACAACCGCCTAAAACGAATGTAACGATTATAATTAATATTCCCAATCTTAGTATTTCTCTCATTAATTCTCCCTTATATCCCATTGTTAAAATTTTATCATTATAAAACTTAGATAATCAATATATAACTGTTATTTTGTTACTATAAATTTTCATATTTAGTAAACTTTAAAAAAATGGAATTACACTATATACCGATAATGTAATATCCATTTTTTCATTCCATATAAATTTATGTCGTTTATTTAAAGCTGTCTCTATTTTAAAGCTGCAGTCAATATAGCCATCTTATATACTTCTTCGGCAGTACACCCACGAGATAAATCATTAATTGGAGCTGCCAATCCCTGTAAAATAGGTCCGATAGCTTCAAAGCCTCCCAATCTTTGCCCAATTTTATAACCGATATTGCCGGCATTTATATCCGGAAAAATAAAAGTATTACATTTCCCTGCAACTTTGGAATTTTTAGCTTTAATAGCAGCAACGGTTTCCGAAATAGCCGCATCAAATTGAAGCTCACCCTCAACATCAAAATCAATATTCATGATTTTTAATTTTGTTGCAGCGGTTCTGACCTTATCAACATCCTCTCCGGAGCCTGAGCCTAACGTACTGTAACTTAGCATGGCTACCTTCGGATCAATCCCGAATATTTTAGCCGTATGAGCTGTTTGTATGGCTATATCAACCAATTCATCTTCATTAGGCTTAATATTAATCGCACAATCTCCCATCGCATATTTTTCTTCACCCTTTACCAAAATAAAACAGGAAGAAACAATTCTGCTGTTAGGAGCTGTTTTAATTATTTGCAGAGCGGGTCTTACCGTATCGGCAGTAGAATATGTAGCCCCTCCCAATAAACCGTCAACATAACCCATCTTAACCAACATAGTTCCAAAATAATTGCCTTGCTTACATGTTTTTAAGGCTGTAGCTTCATCCATTTTACCTTTTCTAAGCTCAAATAATTTATCAGCCATTTCTTGAATACGATCATAATTTAAAGGATTTATAATTTCAATCCCATCTAAATTACAATTGATTTCACTCGCTTTTTCATAAATTGCGTCCGGATTACCTAATAAAACAGGTTCCAATATTTTTTCTTTTTTAAGTCTTGAAGCCGCCTCTATTATTCTGGGATCAAACCCCTCCGTAAACACTAATCTGAACCCGCTTCCTTTGACCTTCTCGGCTATTTTATCAAACATTTTTTATCCTCCCACTAATCATAAATATTATACACTCGTATGCATTTTATTTCATTAAATTATTAAATGTGCTTCTTTTTAAAAACAAATCTGTAAATCAAATATCCCAATAAAGTTCCTAAAGTGTTTAACATTATGTCATCCACATCCGTAGCCCTGATTACCGTCAATTGGATTATTTCTATCAATAAAGAAGTACAAAATCCGATCATTACCACACTGAACACTTTTCGTGAAGGAAAAATTAACGGTATGAATATTCCCAAAGGAACAAATGCAATCAGGTTTCCTAAAACATTAATCACAAAATACTGATAATTACCTGTTTTCATATTTCTGATGGAATCAAAAAAAACCTGAAAGGTATCGGTATTAATTCTTCCTCTTAAATCTAAAGGAAAAATATTATTAATATTACTGGGTAAGCTTATAAATATCGTTTGAGAAAATAACGAAACTATATACATTACAAAAATAAGCATTAATAATTCTTTTTTTAAATTAATTTTCTCTTTTAATAAAAAGACTGTTAAGAATCTAATCATTAAATATAAAGGAACGCTTACCGTTATATAGCTTATTGCACTTGAAAAATGTTCTATCCAAAATTCCATAATCAACCCTGTATGATAAATACATACCTCATATGATACAATATCATAAAATTGTGTTAAAATTTAAAAAACAGGAAAATTTTATGAAATTAAAAACGTTAACCGATCTGAACATATATGATGAATTTGTAAAAAACAGCCCCTATAACCACTACATGAAAACAAGCTGTTGGGCAAAATCAAAAAAAGATTACACCCCTATTTACCTGGGCTTCTTTAAAGATGAAATTATGATAGGCACGGCCTTGGCTTTAAAGAAATCCTCCATTAGCCCCTATTTATATATCCCCTTGGGAATGTGTATTGATTATACCGATACAGCCGATTTAAGAAAATCATTAAATTTATTAAAGGAATTTGCCAAAAAAGAAAAGGTCGGCTTTTTAAAAATAGATCCAAACGTAATACGAGTATCCAGAGATATTGACGGTAGGCAGACCGACGAAATAAACAATGAGCATATTACTCAAATATTTATTGAAGAAGGATTTATACATAAAGGATATGGATATGCCTATAACGGCAGTTATACTAACCGATACACTTTGATTGTCGATTTGTCTTTATCAATCGACGAATTAAAAAGCAATTACAGCAAAGCGAGGATATCGGCGATTAATCGTCATAAAATTATCGGGGTAAGCACCAGATTGGGAACTGTTGAAGATATCCCTTATTTAATGGAATTTGAAAAAGAATTATCTTCAACTCAAGGCTTTAAGCCCCACTCATATACTTTTTTTAAGGAAATTTTTAATAATTTTAATGACAACGCAAGACTTTATGTAACCGAAGTCGATTTGAATAAGATGATAGCCGGCATAAGTGATGAATTGAATTCTAAAAAATATGCCAAGGATTTAGAAGCAAGACTTTCCAAAGAAAAGGAATTAGAAACAGCCAAAGCACTTTTACAAACATCCGGTTCATTATTGGTCATTGCGGCAGGATTGTTTTTGTATTATGGAGAAAAATCATGGGATTTATATACTTATAATCGTAAAACCTGTAATTTTATTAAACCGACGGACAACCTGCATTACTTTGCGATGAACGACTTAAAAAACTTAGGGGTTAAATATTATGATATGTGCGGTTTTAGCGGCTCAACCGATAAAAAAGATCCTTATTACGGTTTATATAGCTATAAGAAATCATTTAATCCTTCTTTTATCGAAATGATTGGAGAATTTGATTACATTATAAACCCTTTATATTATAAAACCGATAAAATATTGAAAAAAGGAATTAATAAATTGCGAAGAAAAATAAATTCATTTATCTTTAAAAAGAATTAATTCTTTTTATTCTTTCCATCAAATAAGGTAAGGTTACTTCAAAGTTCGCCCCGTACCACAAGCGATCGTTTTCACTGTTCTTCATACATTCACTGACAAAATCAACAGCCAAGTTTATGGAGCTTTTAAGATCATCGCTTAAAATATAAGCTCCGGTAAAAACACTGGCAAATATATCCCCCGTACCGTGTAATGTCATATCCAAGCGAGTATTATAATATTCATAAAATTCATCATTCCCACCGATATATGCCATCGCCCCAATCAAATTTTCCTT
>JBHAFN010000227.1:0-2624 GCA_041856105.1 Bacillota bacterium | reverse complement strand
TCTCTTCTTAAAACCAAAAGTATTTTATGACATTTTTTATTGGTCGAATAAGTATTTTTACTTGTGTTTATACCTTCATACATCAATTTATGTCTGACGGATTTATCGTAAGTTTTATCATTAAACGGATATTTCTTTCTGTTTGATTGATAAAATACGTCTTCACTTAAAGTACTTACAAAGCCGTCAATATCATTATCTTTAAAGTATTTTTCGAATAACTGATAATCTTTTAAATGCATGGAATGTTCGATTATATAATCGTCAATAATGATATATGCGCCGTTATAGGCGATATAAAGCGGTCTAAACCCCAACATTTCAGTTAATCGATCAATAAACTGATGATTTCTGGCGCTGGCAATCGCAAATATATTTCCCTTGGCTACATATTCCTTTATGGCATTAAGATTATCTTCACTAATGGAAGTAGTATTTTTTCCGTCATTATAAAATAACGTACCGTCCAAATCGCTGACAAATAATTTTTTCATTAATCCAAATCTTGACCGTTGCTTGCAATAACCTTTTTATACCAATAAAAAGACTTTTTCTTGCTTCTCTTTAATGTACCGTTACCGTAATTGTCCCGATCAACATAAATAAATCCGTAACGTTTTTTCATTTCTCCGGTTCCGGCACTGACCAAATCAATCGGTCCCCACATCGTATAGCCAAGCAGATCAACTCCGTCCAAATCAACGGCATCAATCATATGTTTAATATGTTCTCTCATATAATCAATACGGTAATCGTCTTCTACATAACCGTTTTCATCAGGTACATCAACGGCTCCCAAACCGTTTTCAACTATAAACAACGGTTTTTCATATCTTTCATATAAAGCGTTAAGGGTTGTTCTTAAGCCCAGTCCGTCAATTTGCCAACCCCATTCGCTTGATTTCAAATAAGGATTGGAAGCACTGGCAAAAATATTGCCTTCCGATAAATTAACTTTATCTACCGTAGCACAGCGGGTTTGATAATATGAAAACGAAATAAAATCTACAGTATATTTTTTTAGTAATTCGTCATCACCCGGTTCTTTTTTAATAACGATATTTTCTCTTTCAAATTTCTTTAAAGCATAATTAGGATAATATCCTCTGGATTGTACATCAATAAAGAAATAGTTTTCCCTGTTTTTTTCATGGGCTTCAAAAACATCTTCAGGTTTGCAGGTTAAAGGATAATATAAACCTGCCGCCAACATACAACCCACTTTATTATTAGGGTCAGTTTCATGGGCTATTTTTGTAGCTATTGCACTTGCGACAAGTTCGTGGTGAATTGCCTGATATTTGGATTGTTCGGGATGAGGATCATCTCCGACATATAAGCCTCCTCCCATAAACGGAGCATGTAAAATTACGTTGATTTCATTAAAGGTTAACCAATACTTTACCAAACCTTTATAGCGATTAAAAATCACTTTACATAGTCTTTCATAGAAAGTAACAAGCTTTCGGCTTCTCCATGAACCGTATTTTTCCACCAATCCCATAGGACAGTCAAAATGAGTTATTGTTACTAAAGGTTCAATATTGTATTTATGACATTCTTTAAATACATCTTCATAAAATTTCAAGCCTTCTTCATTAGGTGTTTCTTCATCTCCCACCGGAAATATTCTGCTCCATGCGATACTCATCCGATAAGTTGTAAAACCCATTTCGGCAAATAAAGCAATGTCTTCCTTATAGCGATGATAAAAATCTATTGCCCCTTTTGCCGGATAAAAATGTTCATCGTCAAACGCAAACATTTTCTTTAAACCTAAAACCACATCTTTTCTATCTTCGCCGACCGGAATCAAATCAACATTCGCCAAACCTCTTCCACCTTCATTATATGCTCCTTCCAGTTGATTGGCGGCGGTGGCTCCGCCCCATAAAAAATCTTTTCTTAATCCCATAAAAACCTCCTTCTATAAGCTTATTATATGATTAAAATGCGCTTAAAAATAAAATTATTTAAATTAGGCAAAAATTTTCAAAGGATATGTTGATGATATGGATAACAATAATTAATTAAAAGCTTATTCTTTCAAGGAATTTTTAACGGTTCTGGTAATCGGCTCCAGAAAATAATTTAATACGGTTCTTTCTTTGACCTTTACTTCAACCATACCGGTTATTCCCGATATTAATTGCATATTATCCGGTATTTTATTCACCTTAATTTTAATAATATAGATATTTCCTAATCTTTCATCAAAAAATGATGTCGGACTTACATATACCACCTCACCGCTTATCGCTTCATAATCCGAGCTGTTAAAGGCATTTAATTTTATTTCGGCTTTGGAATTAATATTTATTAAATCAATATTTTTATCGGAAATGTATCCTTTAAACTCATATTCGCTGTTTACAGGTACAACGGTTGCTAAAAACTCGTTATCGGTAATATATTGATTTTTATGCAATACATTTATTCCGCTGATATAACCGTTAATGCTTGAAACTATTTTCATATTGTCTATTTTATCATTGTATTCTTTTAGACTTTTTTCAATGTTGTTCAGTTCTTCTTCAATATTTAACAGTTTTTGTTTTATTTGCAATTCATATTGTAATTTGATTGTTTCCAAACCTTGGGTAGAATATTGTTTTTGATACAAT
>JBHAFN010000226.1:0-4499 GCA_041856105.1 Bacillota bacterium | reverse complement strand
AGGGATAAGTTCTCCGCATTTATTATAAGCCGTTTCTCCGATATCGTATTTTTCAAATTGAAGGGGGAGTTTTAATTCGTTTAGTATTTTAAGTACACAGGCGGTTATTTCCGGACCGATTCCGTCGCCTTCAAATAAGGTTATCGTTTTCATCTTCATTTTCATCTCCAATATATTTTCCTGCCGGTCTGATAATTTTATTACTGTATAATTTATCTTCCAAGTTATGTGCCAACCAGCCAACCGCTCTGGAAGCCACGAAGATAGGTGAATATAAATCTTCGGGAATTCCCATCATTTCATAAATAAAGCCGCTGTAAAAGTCCACGTTTGCGCATATATCCGCATTTTTTATTTCCCGCAGATATTTGACGGCAATTTCTTCAAAACGATTATAAAATTTTAAAACGGCTGATTTTCGACATTGATTAGCCAGCTCTACGGCTTGTTTTTTCAAGATTAGACATCTTGGATCGCTTATAGTATAAACCGCATGTCCCATGCCGTAAATTAAACCTTTTCGATCGAAAAAGTCTTTATCCAGTATGCGTTTGATTATTTTTAAAATTTTTTCATCGTCGGCATCGATACCTATTTCGTTAATGATTGCGTCCATCATCTGTTTACATATGGTATTGGCTCCGCCGTGTTTCGGGCCTTTTAAAGAGCCTACCGAGGCGGCAAAGGACGAGTAGATGTCCGTACCGGTGGAAGATACCACGATGTTGGAGAAGGTGGAGTTATTTCCCGAACCGTGATCGGCGTGAACTATCATCATTAAGTCAAGCAGTTTTACTTCGGTTTTTGTATAATTGTTTTCTCCTTTTAGAAGATAGAGGATACTTTCGGCTAAACCTAGTTCCTTTTTAATGGGGTGAATAATCAGGCTCTTATTATCGATGAAATGCGCTTTTGCCTGATATGAATATACAATTATCGCAGGTAATCTGGCAATAATCGCCAAACCTTGTTTTAAGGTGTTAAACGGGGAAGAGTCATCGGCCAATTCATCTTCACTGTATTGTAAGAGTAAAGCCTTTTGAATCATATTCATGATGTTTTTGGAAGGGGATTTCAAGATATTGGTGGCTAAATAGCCTTCAGGTAAAATGTAATGTGATTTTAATTCGTTTTTAAAAGCGGTGATTTCTTCTTTATTTGCCAAATAGCCGAACAATAAAAGAAAACATACATCTTCATAACTTCCTTCATCTTCAGAGGATATTTTACTATATAACTCTTCAATGGATATTCCTCGATAAAAAAGCTTGCCGGGAATATTAATTTTGGTATTATTTGAATTTTTAACGTATCCGACCACATCGGCAACCTTGGTCAAGGCAATCAATACTCCCGTACCATCTTCATTTCTCAATCCTTTTTTTACATTGTATTTTTTATATAGGTAATTGGGTATATTATTTCTTACAATTGAATCGTTGAAAATTTTTACAATTGTTTCATTCATATTCGTTCTCCTTTACAAAAGTTTACATTAAGAGTATTGTTTAAGCAATATAGGGAGAGTAAAAATGAAAAGTTTGGCTTATAAAATATTGGAAAATCACTTATATGAACCTGCCGTGTTAAAGGCGGGAAATCCTATCAAGTTGATTATTGACAACACATTGACTCAGGATGCGACCGGAACAATGACTTATTTGCAGTTTGAAGCGATGAATATTGACAGAGTCAAAACCAAAAAATCCCTAAGCTATGTTGATCATAATACCATTCAAAGCGGCTTTATGAATGCGGATGATCATAAATACCTGCAAACGGTTGCCAATAGGTATGGAATTTATTTTTCCAAAGCGGGTAACGGAATATGTCATCAAGTTCAACTGGAAAGATTTGACGTTCCCGGAGAAACCTTAATCGGTTCCGATTCGCATACGCCTACCGCCGGAGCGATGGGCATGCTTGCCTTCGGGGCGGGCGGTTTAGATGTTGCCTGTGCAATGGCGGGATTGCCTTATACGATTAAAGTGCCTTTAATAGTTAACGTTAAACTTAAGGGTAAGCTTAAACACGGGGTCAGCGCTAAAGATATTATTTTAAAACTTTTAATGCTTAAAGGCGTAAAAGGGGGAGTTGATCGAATATTTGAGTATAGCGGAGAGGGTATTAAATATTTAAGTATTCCGGAAAGAAGCACGATTACCAATATGGGTGCCGAATTGGGGGCTACCACTTCCTTGTTTCCATCAGATGAAAATACCCGAGAATTTTTAATCAAACAAAAAAGGGGAAGTGATTATAAGCAATTGCAAGCTGATGAAAACGCTTATTATGATGAAGTGATTGAAATTGATTTGGATGAATTAAATCCCTTATGTGCCGCTCCACATTCTCCCGATAATATCAAACCAGTAAGTAAGTTGAGTAATATCAAGGTTGATCAGGTATGTATCGGTTCCTGTACAAACAGTTCCTATACGGATATTTGTAATGTCGCCAATATTTTAAGAGGGAAAACCGTTCATCCCGACGTATCCTTAACGATATCTTTCGGTTCAAAACAGGTATTAACCATGTTGGCTAAAAACGGAGGGCTTGCCGATTTAATTGCGGCAGGGGCAAGAATTTTGGAGTCCAGTTGCGGACCGTGTATCGGGATGGGACAATCGCCCAATTCCAACGGGGTATCCTTAAGAACCTTCAATCGTAATTTTTACGGGCGAAGCGGTACCGTAAATGCCGATGTTTATTTATGTTCGCCGGAAACTGCCGCTATATCCGCCATTAACGGCTATATCAGCAATCCGTGTTTGGAAGATTTTGTAAAAAGTCAGTTGCCTGAAGAATACATAATTGATGATTCCATGATATTAATTCCTGATTTCGATCAAACAAAAAAGATTGTCAAAGGGCCCAACATTAAAGATTTACCGGTCAATGAACCTTACGCTCCCATTGATAAAAAAGTAATGATTAAAGTTAAGGATAATATTACAACCGATCATATTATGCCTGCCGGAAGTAAGGTATTGCCTTATCGCAGCAACATTTATAAAATCTCGGAATTTTGTTTTTCTCAGGTTGATAATGCTTTTTATCAAAGATGTAAAGATAACGACGGAGGGTATATTATCGCCGGGGAAAATTACGGACAAGGTTCTTCTCGTGAACATGCGGCTTTATCGCCGATGTATTTGAAAATCAAGGCGGTAATTGCGAAAAGTTATGCAAGAATTCATCGTCAAAACTTGGTTAATTTCGGCATTTTACCTTTAGTTTTTAAAGATGTTGCCGATTATGAAAGAATTGACTTATTGGATGAATTGAGATTAAACGATGAAGTTATTGCCAATGAAATGGTTATGTATAATAAAACAAAAGATTTTTATTTTACGGTTGTAAATGATTTAACTCATGAAGAGATTGAAACCATCTATGCCGGTGGTTTGTTAAATAAAATAAAAAATGCCCGTTAAAAAAGAGCCTTAATGGCTCTTACTTTGTTTTGACGGTTATTTTTTTACCTTTAATGGTTGTATGGCGCATCTTTTTTAAAATGATGTTTTTTAAATCCGCAGGGACGGCTACTTTGCTTTCTTTTTGATCAATTAATATTTTACCGATCTCTTTGGAATTTAAACCTGTAGCCTCTGATACGGCACATACGATATGACTTGTTTCAACCTTATCTTTTTTTCCTATGTTAATATAAAGATTAATTTTCTTTTTGGTTTTGGATTTTAAGGAATTACTTTTAATCGGGGCATCAACCGCTTCAATTACATTGTCGGCATAGTGTTTATTAATAATTGCCAACAATAAATCTTGTATGTCCAGATTTTCTTTGGCGATTAAATTTAATACCAAATCATTTATTTTTTTATCGGTTTTAATGTTTATTGTTTCTTTTAAATCGGTAATGATATTATCGGCAATAATTTCATCGATTTTGGATTTGGTAAGTAAAGGTTCAATGGCGATTTTGGATTTAGTGAGTTTTTCTAAATCGTTTATTATTTTTCTTTCTCTTGGAGTAAACAGGGTAATGGCAATACCTTCTTTTCCCGCTCTTCCGCATCTTCCGATACGATGAATATAATATTCGTTTTCCTGAGGTAAGTCATAATTGATTACCATATCCATATTGGAAACATCGATCCCTCTTGAAGCTACGTCCGTACATATTAAGTGGTTTAACTGTCCTTTTTTAAATCTTTCCATTACTTTGGCTCTGGCTTCCTGTTTCATATCGCCATGGATTGCGCCAACGGGATAATTTAAACCGACTAAGCGGGCGAATAAATCGTCCACCATTTTTTTGGTATTACAAAAAATCATCGCCAATTTCGGTTTTCTGATTTTTAAGGTTTGGATTAAAATTTTTTCTTTATCTTTTTGGGCTACTTCGTAACCTATTTGAGTAATGCCGTTTCCGGTAAGTTTGATTTCCGGATTTTTGATAAATAACGGTTCGTTTTGATAGTTGGCGGTTATTTCCTTAATAGCCGGCGGGATGGTTGCGCTGAATAAAAGCGTTT
>JBHAFN010000225.1:0-2823 GCA_041856105.1 Bacillota bacterium | reverse complement strand
TTTGGCAACTTTTTTTTGGTATGAGGATAATATTAAATTTGCCATTAACAATCCGGCTTTGTTTTCTTTTATGATTTTAAATATATCGGTATTTTCGAATTTGTCGGGATTGTTTAAAGACTCATAACGATCTTCATCCAGTTCTATACAAACGTTGTCCGGTTTTATTTCATCAATTATTTTTTTAACTTCCAACGCGCTTATCTTTGATACGTGGGCGGTAGGGATAATATATATTTCTTTATTAAGATAATTTACTTTTTTTATATTTTCCATATTCAACCTCTTTATTTTCACATATGACATCATAACATATTTTAATGTTCTTCAATATTTTAATGGATATTTACTTATGGTATAATGACAAATAGTCAAAGGAGGCTGTTTGATGTCCAATTATAACCTTAGTCTTACTTTTGAAAGTATTTTTACGATAACCAGAATGTTTTTAGATATTTTAATCATTTGGCTGCTTTTGTATTATATGATTAAAATTATTCGTAATAATTCAAGAACATCACAAATATTTAAAGGTATTTTATTGGTTATTTTAATTGATATGATCGCAAAGTTTTTAGGATTAACCACCGTGGCTTATTTTGCGGATATTTTTGTAAACTGGGGATTTCTGGCAATTATAATTGTATTCCAACCGGAAATCCGTTCTTTATTGGAAAGATTGGGAAAAACAAATGTATTCAGCAGAATTACCACTCTTTCCGGAAATGAAAAAGAAAAACTGGTTGATCAAATCGTTACGGCTACGATGTTGTTGTCAAAAGATCAAACCGGAGCTTTAATCAGTATTGAACAAAGTCATTCTTTAAATGATTTTATTAAGACGGGTACTCCGATCAATTCCGTGGTGACAGCCGAACTTTTAACATCTATTTTTGTAACATCCACCCCGTTGCATGACGGAGCGGTAATAATTCAAGGAGACAGAATTGCATGCGCCAGCGCCTATTTTCCTCCTACCGCTTTAGATGTGCCTTCCCGTTACGGGGCAAGGCATAGAGCGGCAATAGGGATTAGCGAAATAAGTGATGCGGTTACCATTGTCGTTTCGGAAGAAACGGGAAGCGTTTCGATTGCGGAAAACGGTAAGATTGCGACGGTTAATCGTAAGCAGCTAAGAAATTATTTGTTGAGGGTTATCTGCGGTGAAGAAACGGAAGTTAAATCGACGGTGATAAAAACCAAACCTACCGTAGCAAGTGATGAGTATACCATTGAGCCTGATTATGTAAAACCTGAACCGGTCAAACAGGAAACGGAAAAGAAAACGGATACTTCCGTATTAAGTAAACTGGCAATTATCGAACATGCTAAAAAACAAGCGCAAAAAGAAGAAATTGTTGAGATAATCGATGAGGTTGAGGAAGAAAAACCTAAGAGAAGAAAGTTTAAATTATTTAATCGTAAAAACAAAGAAAAAGATGAAGTTGTTAATGTAGATAAGGTTGAAGAAACAAAAGAAGAAGTCGTTGAAGAAACTTATCAATTTGAACAACCTGAAGAGGCGCCTGTAGAAATAAAACCTGTTGAACCGGAAATTCATAAAGAAGATTTAGATATTAAATTTCCTAAAAAGAAGGAAAGACCCGTTCCTTCCTATCCGATTCATGAATCCAATGTCAGAGTTATGGGGATAGACAATCCGCCAAATGCGATTGCGGAGGATTCTGAAGAATTTTTAGGCGAAATTAAAAAGGTTAAGAATGATACCCCCGAATTTGATACATCATCTATCGATATTAATAAATTGATGGGATTTGAAAATGAATTGAATGATACGTTTGCGATGGTAGACGGTTATGATGTACCTAAAAAGAAGACTACTGCCGCCTTTACGGCAGTAGAAGAAATAACACCGCCACAAAACAATGATAAAGGAGGTGTAAACAATGTCAGAAAATAACAATCAGGATTCTAAAAATAAATTGGAGCTTGCCAATAAAATAGCTAATCAAAGTAAAAAGGTTGTTAAAACCTACGCTCATATCGAAGATAATTTTTTAAGATTGTTCAGATGGTTTTCGTCTTGGATTGATAAAGCTTTGTTTAGCGCCAAATATGGTAAAGCCATCTCTTTGGTTTTGGCAATACTTTTGTATTTGACCGTAAATTTCAATTCGGAAAATACTTTGTTCGCTTCGCAAATGCAAAACTCTCGTGATAAAAACGGAGTGAGTGTTACCGCATTATATAATGAAGAAACATTTGAGATTTCCGGTTTACCGAGCAGTGTAAACATCACCATAACGGGAGATGCGTCTTCGGTCAACTCGGCTTATAACTCGGAAGGTTTGGTTGTGGCTAATCTTGAGGGGCTTACCGAAGGTACTCATAATGTCAGACTTACTACGCAGGGCTTTGGGGACAGCACAAGTATAAAGGTTGACCCGTCCAACGTGGTTATTACATTAAGAAAGAAAACTACCAGACAGTTTGATTTGAGTTATGATTTTATTAATTTATCTAAGATGGATAGTATTTATAGTGTTGGAGTACCTGAATTCGAATATACAAAGGTAAATGTTAGAGCCTCTAAAGAAACGTTAGATTCAATTTCTTTTGTAAAAGCATTAATTGATGTATCCGGTCAAAGTACAGATTTTACAAATCAAGCTAGTTTAGTTGCCTATGATAAAAATGGTTTACCTGTTAATGCAGATATTGTTCCAAATACAATTACTGTTAAAGTTCCTGTAACATCTCCAAATAAAACAGTGCCGATTGTTGTTCAGGCAATTGGTGATGTAATAGAAGGAAAAGCTATTGACTCGATAAAGATGGACCAACAAACAGTTACAATATATG
>JBHAFN010000224.1:0-2900 GCA_041856105.1 Bacillota bacterium | reverse complement strand
ATTCTCTGTTATTCAAATTTTTTCCGCCGACTAAAGTATCTAAAACAAATAGTTCAACAGAATCGAAATAACCTTCCGGTTTAGCCAAATATTCATTGTATTGAGTTTCCACCGTATCGATTAATTCCGCCAATTCGGGATATTTTTCTCTGGCAGTTTTAATTTTAGCCAAAACTCCTTCCCCTTCGGCAAATTCATTTGCATTTTGATATTCGGTAACCGCCGCATTCATTCCGCCGGTAGATAATGTACTGTTACCGCCGGCAATAGATTTCTTTTCTACAACGATAACCGATTTTCCGTCGTCAGCCGCAACAATTGATGCCACAAGTCCGGCACCGCCTGCCCCGACAATAACCACATCGGCATCTAAAGTTTGTTCTTCGACAACTTTAGGCTCGGTTTTTGTTTGTAAAGTTGAAATATCAACTCCGGCAGCCACTAAAGCAGCTTCGCTGGCTTCAATAATTGCCTTGGAAGTTATTGTAGCACCGCTGACCGTATCAACTGCCAAACTTTGATTTTCTACGATTGCAGCCGGTATTTTTTCCAAAGCCGCATCCGCAATTCCGGCAGTTTCAGTATGTTCAACTACTTCAACCTTTTCGATTTTACTTGTCGATAATGTAACTTCAACAACTACTTCTCCATTTCTTCCTTGGGCACTACCCGTATATGTTCCTGCTGTATAGCTGGCTGTATCAGCCGATTTGGAAGAACACGCACTAACGGTAAGTGTCGCCAAAAGGAATAAAATTGTAAAAAACTTTTTCATCTTTCCTCCCAGTCATTTAAGACGAAGTGATTATATCATATTATTTTTTCAGGTACAAATAAGATAAATTAATCTATTTTTTAACAAAGCGATCAATAATTTTTAATATTAAAATCCCCCATAAAACGGCGATTAAAAGCCCTAAATATTCCATGTTTGCCAACATATCAAGCCCTAAATAATCTTTGAACACAACTATGGAAATACCCAATAAAATGATATTCGGATAGATGATTGCTTTTTTGTATGTAGAATCCGCTTTGTAAACTTTAAATAAAGTAAAACAATATAAAATTGCCGTATATAAAACGATAACCGTATTATTTACCTTAAATATCAAAAAAGCTATAATTCCCAACACAATCATTAAGGCACTGGGTACAGTATTGACAAATACGTTTTTTATAAAATTATCTTTAACCCGATTAAAATCACTTTCCAATTGTAATAAAGTAGTAGGAATACCTACGCAAAATGCGCTGATAATCGTTAATTGAATAGGAATAAACGGATAGTTGAAGTTAAATAAAATTACCGCAACGGCTAAAATAGAGGAAAAGATCGTTTTAATCAAAAACATGCAGGCAGCCTTGTTTATATTATTAATTACTCTTCTTCCTTCATTAACTACAGCGCTCATATGGCTGAAATCATCATCCATCAAAATAATTTCGGATACATTCTTGGCACCATCGCTACCCGAAAAAACACTAATTCCGACATCAGCCTGTTTTAGTGCCAAAACATCATTGATCCCATCCCCGCTCATCGCCACCACATGCTTATTAAACTGTAATGTTTTTACAATTAATTTCTTTTGATAAGGTTTAACTCTTCCGAAAATAACCGTATCTTCAACCTTATTGACCAATTCTTCATCACTTACCTTGGATAAATCCAAATATTTATTATAATTTCTTATTTTTACTTTTTTAGCCAGATTACTGACCGTAACGGGATCATCTCCCGAAATGACTTTCACATTTACCTCCTGAGTATAAAAATAATCAATTATCTCTTCGGCATTATCTCTCAATTCATCCTCGATAATTATTATCGCCAAGGCTACGGATTTATCTTTGGCGAGTTTTGATAAACATAAAACCCGATATCCTTCTTTTGTATAAGTGTTTATTTCCTTAACGACCTCCTCGTCAAAACAAAGATTTTGATATGCGCCCAAATAAATTGTTCCCAAATCGTCAAAGGTTATCGAGCTGTATTTTCTGGATGATGAAAAATAAACAACTTCAGATTCCTTATAAAGATTATTTTCCCCGAAATAATCTTTTAAAGCATTATTGGTAGCGTTTCCTTCCGAAAATACTCTGTTAAAACTGCCGATGATGTCTTCTATATTATAAGATGAATAATTGATGACTTTTTTAACCTTCATTTTATTATTGGTTAAAGTTCCCGTTTTATCAAAACAAATTGTATCGACTCTGGCCAAAGTTTCTATCCCGAACAACTGTTGAACCAAAGTGTTAATTTTAGAAAGCCTTATGGAACTGATTGCCAAAGCAATGCTGATCAAAAATACCAAACCTTCCGGAATCATCCCCACCATCGCCGCTACAACCGTAATAATACTGTTATTCAAGCCTGAATTGTTAACATACATCTGATTATAAAACATCAATAATCCTACCGGAACGATTAAAACGGAAACCACTTTTAAAATCCGATCGATGGATAAACGTAATTCAGAATGCTGTTTTTTAAAAGACTTCGCCTCCTTGACGATAGTATTGCCATAACTTTCATTCCCGACTCTGATAACTTTGCCAACCGCTTTACCGCCAATCAAAAGACTGCCGCTTAAGATGATATCATCAACCTTTTTTATCACGTTATCACTTTCACCGGTAAGCAAGGCTTCATCAACTTCCATTTCACCTTCCGTTATTAAAATATCTACCATGGCCTGAGAAGAAGCCTTTAATAAAATAAGATCATCCAAAACGATTTCATCACCGGGAATAATTTTAGTTTGATTATTTCTGATAACCTCCACCTTGGCTTGATTAATGATTTTTAACTTATCCAAAATTTTTTTAGCTTTAATTTCTTGATATAAACCCACCAGAATATTACATATTACCGTAATTATAAATAAACCGTT
>JBHAFN010000223.1:0-7171 GCA_041856105.1 Bacillota bacterium | reverse complement strand
TCATCGTTCCCATTTCAGCCATTATTTTTTTATAATCTCTGATATCATAACCGTTATCATCATTAGGAGAATCATAAATAGGTGATAACCATAAACAATCAATTCCCAAATCCTTTAAATAATCTAATTTAGAAATAATCCCCTGAATATCGCCAATGCCGTCATTATCCAAATCACAAAAGGATTTAGGATAAATTTGATAAAATACCGCCTCTTTCCACCATTTTTTATTAATTTTGCCGTTATCGGTTATTTCATCCCTCTCCAAATTCACCAACTCAATTAAAGAATCGATCAAATCCCTTCCGGCAAACATTGATAAATATTTCAATTTTAACTTAGAGACCAATATATTCTCAATTATATTTTCCTTAATATTTAAAGACATTAAAAGTTTGGATATTATATCATACCCGATAGGAGTATTATATACATCTTTCAAAGTAGAATTTTCGGTGATCATAATTTACCTCATATATTTTCTCAGTTTAAAAACCGCTTTTTATACAATTTTTACCCTCATTCAGAGTAATTTATACGCATCTTCAATTTCACGTTTCTTTAAAAATTATTCGATAACAAACAACATCAAAACACTAAACCAATAAAACTCATATAATATAAACCCTGTCTAAAAATATTTATAATCATTTATTTACTCTGAAAGCTTCCAACCAATATCGATTATTATAAATATCCGTCAATCGATAACTATAAACCAAATCGGGATTATTTATATAAATATTACTTAGGACAAGATCACCGCTAACCGTATAATCTTCATTTAAAGGATAAGCTTCCGTCATACTGCCGTCATAACTGTGATAATTACATACAAACCGTAAAACATCCCCGCTTTTTATTTCAACCAAACCTTTGGCTTCCTGCTCGACATTATCATAAACATATTTTGCCCCAAGAACCTTACCGTCTTTATCATCAGAGGTAAATTCCACCATAATTTGTACATATTCACCATTTAAATATGCGGGAATATAACCGCTGATTTTATAATAATTATCGCTTACTTCACTACTAACCATATAATACGCAACAATATTATCATTCAATGCCAGCCATGAACTGTCATATTCAACGATCAAATCCCCCTTATCGTTAAATTCAAAAACATTATCCAAACCTAAATCAATAAACCCTTCCCCGTCATCCACAAACACATTTAATTCAATATCCTTAATCAACGACCATTCTTCTTCCGATAAAGAAAGTACTTTCTGCCCGTTAAGGTTTGTTACAACGAAATTATTGGAATCCACTCTATTACGACCGATAATTTGAGCAATATCCATTAAACTGTCTGAATTAAGCCAATCACTGTTTCCGCCGAATATACCCGAAAAAGCATCATTTGAATCAGTTAATAAGGAAAATATATCGTTGGTGTTGACGGAAGATGTTCCTTCATAATAATTGCCTAATAAAGTATCAATTAAAGAAGTTGCGCTGGAACCGCTATTATCGGAAACGATTTGTCCGCTTGAAGTTAAAGTCGCAAAAGATTTAATAGCATCACTATAATTTTCATCAATATCGATATTTTCATAAATTTGAACCATACTGTTCATCTTGTTCAAGCTGGAATAAGGAAAATATATACTTAATCCGTTGGCATTGGAAATATTTTTACTGCGATTATATTTGACGGCACTTTTTATTACATTAGCCAAATTTATACTCTCTTGTGTATTTACCTTGATCGCAAAGTCATATAAATCAATCTGATCCAAACGGGACGCCTTGGAAAACTCCTTAGCCGTACTTCTTGCATCGCTAATCTCCTTAAAACGATCGCTTTTTAAAGTTTCGGAAATATTTATGGAAAAATCCTTCAAACTGTCCTTTAATGTTCCGTTAAGTTCAGCCAAATCGGTTATTGATAAAGTCAACTGTTCTCTTGAACTGTTGGAAGAAGCGATGTAATCATCAATTAACGTCTTTGCCAAATCAAGAGAACTGATCGCCGGATTGTTATTTAAAGAAGTTAACCAATTGGTATAATACCAACCTGTTCCGGGTTCCACCTCTTCGGAAGCCAATAAATAGTCCGCATAAGGCTCCAAAGCGATTGCATTTTCCAATGTAGCCATCAAACAGGCATCAAAACCCACAATATCAAACTTTACTCCCCCTTTTTTTAAAGCGCCAGCTATTTCATCGATACTCATCGTATTGTTGGGAAAATGCTCATCATAACCAAAACCGTTCACCGATCCCGCCCCATGATCCCACATCACTAAAATATAGCGATCGGCAGGATAATTACTCGCTGAAAACTTGATAAAATCACTTAACGAATCCGGATCGGTCATATTCTTCAACCCGACATTTTTATCTAAAGGAAGTAACTGTTTATTGGTAACCAGATACCTTTGATTGGTGGAATTGCTAATCACGCTGTTTTGCCATTGTTTAGCTCCTCCGGTTTCCACTACAATATTCAAATTATCGCCGATTGTCGCATGTAACATCTCATTTAAATCTCTGGTAGCCATTCCATAACGAGTTTCCAAATCGGAACCCAGCATATAAACCATTACCGTTACCGACTCACTGCCGCTAACGGTATATTTTTTACGAGCCAAATCACTTACTTCATGATTAACCTTGTTATCATTAATAACTGCATAGCTGTCGTTTAAACTTTGATTATATGTCGGAAGATCATTTGTAGTGGTAGAAACATTTCCCCCGTTTAACAAACTGAACAATATAAAAATAATTATTCCGATAATCCCGATTCCCGATCCGCCTTTAATAATTTGATTGGAAGCACTTCGATTGTTTTTTCTTACATAAACATCCGTAGATTTACCCGAATAGTTTTTTTCTCTTGATTTTGGTCGATTACTCATTTTAAAAACCCCCATATGTTTTTCATTTTTTATTATAATATACTCTTAATACATATTAAACGTTGAAAAGAAATATTAATTAACTTATTATTTCTGTATGATATATTGTGTAGAAGATGAAATCAGTATTTTGGAATTATTAACTTACACGCTTAAACAAACCGGTTATGAAGTGAAAGGTTTTAATAATGCCGGCGATTTTTTAAACGAACTGAACTTAAAAAAACCCAAATTAATCTTATTGGATTTAATGTTACCGGATATAAACGGAATTGAAATTTTAAAAAAACTTAAAAACAGCACATATACTTCTTCCATTCCCGTAATAATTCTTACCGCAAGAAGCAGCGAATACGAAAAAGTAACCGGTTTGGATTTAGGAGCGGATGATTATATGACTAAACCTTTCAGTATGATAGAATTAATCGCCAGAATTAAAGCGGTACTTAGAAGATATGAGGAAATAAGCGACAAAATCACCTATAAAGATATTATCCTCGACCCTAAAAAACACTTGGTTTTTTTAGAAGATACCAAACTGCAATTAACTCTGAAAGAATTTGAATTATTAAAAATGCTTTTAATGAATAAAGGAAACGTTTTAACCAGAGAAAGATTATTGGAAGATATATGGGGTTATGAATACTATGGAGAAACAAGAACCGTAGATGTTCATATTAGAACCCTAAGAGCCAAATTAACCCCTAAATACGACTATATAGAAACTATAAGAGGGGTAGGATACAAACTGGGTGAATAATGAAAAAGATAATATTTAAGAATATTTTTATAACTACTTCCATATTAAGTTTAACGATCTTTTTAATCAGCTCTTTTATTATTTATAATCAAACCGTTGAAAACGCTAAAGATATCGCCTATGCTCAAGCAAGCTTATATAAAGAAATTTTAAAAAACAATCCCGATTATTTAAATGAAAACAAAATAGAAAGTCCTTATAGAATAACATTAATTGCCCATGACGGAAAAGTAATCTTTGATAACCAAACCAATGTAGATAATCTGGAAAATCATATAACCCGTCCGGAAGTTCAGGATGCGCTAAACAACAAAACGGGCTTTGCCATAAGAAATTCAAAAAGTACCGGTTTTAAATATATTTATTGTGCTTTAGCTTTGGATAACGGAAACATAATCAGAGTATCATTTGCGTTCAGTACCTTTAATAACAATATTAAAACCCATTTAATATACTTTCTGATAATCGCCATATTCATTTTGTTTTTAAGTACGATCGTTTCCAATTTTCAACTCAATAAAATTATTCAGCCGATTAACAACTTGGACTTACAAAATCCTTTAAATAACAAAACCTATCCGGAACTTCAGAAATTATTAATCAGCTTGGATTATCAAAATAACTTAAGAAAAGAATTCAGCGCCAACGTATCTCACGAGCTTAAAACCCCTTTAACCGCCATTTCAGGTTATGCGGAAATTATGGCTAACGGGATTGCCAAAGCGGAAGATCACCAATCCATCAGCAAGAAAATTCATGAAGAAGCCTTAAGACTGTTAGATAAAATCAACAACATCATCAAAATATCCAAGCTGGATGAAGATAAAATCGAATTGGATTTCACCTTAATAAACTATAAACAATTAATTAATGAAATAGTAAATAATTTACAACCTTTAATTGCAAAACATGAAATTAAAGTGGAAACCGAACTGGAAAATATTGAAGGCAAAGCCATTAATTCGATTATGTATGACGCTTTATACAATATTATTCAAAATTCCATCAAATACAATAAACAAAAAGGTTCAATCAAAATAAGATTAAATCTTATTGAAAACAATATTTACATCAGAGTAAAAGATACGGGAATAGGAATTGAACACGAAGAAATTCCCCGTATATTTGAAAGATTTTATCGGGTAGATAAATCAAGAAGTCAAATCATTGAAGGAAGCGGTTTAGGCTTGGCCATCAGTAAGCACGCTTTACTGTTGCATAACGCCAAAATAAATGTATATTCCAAAATAAACGAAGGGACAACCTTCGAGATAATTATTCCTAAGGATTAATTAAATTCGAAACGTTGCCCTTTTTCCTGATAAATAATATGTTCGCAAATATTTTTAGTATGATCGCCGGCTCTTTCCAAATTTTTAATCAATCTTATCACATGAATTACTTCATCCAAATCTTCCAAATTTCCCGATTTGGATTTTTCTTTCAAAATTTCTATGATATCATTATAAACTTGGTTAATCTTCAAATCTTCCTCGGAAATATTAAACACCCAATCAACATCTTTTTTAGAATAGGCGTCAATCGCATGATCGAACATTACCACAAACAAATCGTTCAATTCATTTATTTTATTTAATAATACCTGATCAACCTTACCGTGTTTAATGGAAAATTTGGCAATCCCTTTGGCATAGTCGGCAATTCTTTCCAATTCGTTGGCGATTTTAATACTGCTGATGGCTATTCGAACATCAGCCGCAACCGGCGAATATAAGACTACGGTTTCCATAGCCACGTCATTAATTTCCACTTCCTGCTTGTTGATATATTCATCCATATCAATAACTTTTAATGACTTTTCCACATTATTTTCATTTAAAGCTTCAATAGCCAATTCATAAATGTTTAATACCTTTTTAGCCATTGAAATTACCAATTTAGTCAATAATTCATTTCTTTCATCTAATTTATTCATTATCCAAATCTCCCTGTAATATAATCTTCCGTTTTTTTATCTTTCGGATTAGTAAACATTGAAGCGGTAGTATCAAATTCAATAACTTCTCCCATTAAGAAGAAAGCGGTATAATCACTGATTCTTTTAGCTTGTTGCATGGAATGCGTTACGATAATAATGGTATATTTTTCTTTCAATTTATCGATCAGGTCTTCAATTTTTTTAGTGGAAATGGGATCTAAAGCACTGGTAGGCTCATCCATTAAAATCACTTCCGGCTCCATGGCGATTGCTCTGGCAATACATAATCTTTGTTGTTGACCGCCGGACATTCCCAAAGCGTTTTCATTTAAACGATCCTTTACCTCATCCCATAATGCCGCATTCTTCAATGAATTTTCAACAAGTTCATCCAATATTTTTTTATCCTTTACTCCCTGACATTTTGGACCGTAGGCCACATTTTCATATATGCTCATCGGAAACGGATTAGGTTTTTGAAATACCATTCCTACCCTGCTTCTAAGTTTCACCACATCCACTTTACTTTTATAAATATTTTCATTGTCCAATAAAATCTCCCCGCTGATCTTACAACTGTCCACCAAATCATTCATCCGATTTAAACATCTTAGAAAGGTGGATTTCCCACATCCCGACGGTCCGATAAAAGCGGTAACCTTATTGGTGTTAATATCCATATCCACATTTTTTAAAACATGTTTTTCTCCATAATGGAGATTTAAATTTTTTACTTTAAAAATAGTACTCATCCAAGTTTCCTTTCCAGCTTCTTAGCCGCAATTCTTAAGATAACATTTAAGCACATTACAATTACCAATATAATAATCGAAATAGCCGACGCAAGTTTAAAGTTCGGATTTTCTTGAACCATTAATGAATAAATCATAACCGCCAAACTGCTTCCTCCGGAACTTATTGTCGGCGCATCATTCACAAATGTTCCCATAGTATAAATTAAAGCCGCCGATTCTCCTATTACTCTTCCTACACTTAATAGTACCCCGGTAAGAATCCCGTTAATACAACAAGGTAAAATAACTTTATATATTGTTTGAAAGTTGGTTGCCCCTAAAGATAAGCTTCCCTGTCTTAACGAATCGGGAACGTTTTTTAACGCTTCCGTAGTCGCTTTAATAATAGTAGGCAATAAGATAATACTCATTGTTAACCCGCCCAGTAAAATACTTGTCGTATTGATATTAAACATTTGAGTAATCGGAAATAATACCGTTACCCCCATTAAACCGTAAACTATACTAGGTATTCCCACCAAAGCATCAATTCCCGTTTGTAAAAGATTATTTAATTGACGGTTTTTGGAATATTCATTCAGATATATGGCACTGGATATACCTATAGGTAAAACAATTAATAAAGAAATAAAGATTAAATAAAACGTTGCGATAATTCCGCCGTAAATTCCGCCGCTTTCCGTCTTAAAATAAATTGATTTTACCATCTTCGATTCATTTAAAAGTTTAATTGTCGTACTTGCGTCATCTCCTAAAATCTTCCCGACACTTGTATCGTCCAAAGCAATTTTTTCTATCGTATAACCCTTTTTTAGCTTTATAACTTCATCGTTAATCGTCAAAT
>JBHAFN010000222.1:0-3363 GCA_041856105.1 Bacillota bacterium | reverse complement strand
CTAATCGCATCCACTCCGTCTTGAGATTGCAAGGTATCAAGTAAGGTCAACCCGCCGAATACTTTCGCAATCATATCTTGTTCAATTGAAGATAAAGTTCGCCAGTCATCCAAATCGTTGGATAAAGGAATTCTGGTATCCAACCAGAATTGTTCGGTAAGCTTTTCCCAAGTTAATTTATCAATCATATCTTCAATATTGTTCCAATTGACCGCTATATAATTATCATTCATTTACACACCCTCTTAAATTGAACAGCTTTCACATGCATTGCTGCCAATCTCATCATTATTTTCCGTAAAAGTTCTTACATAATAAATCGACTTAATTCCCTTATGCCATGCATAATTTCTTAAGATATTCAAATCTCTTGTAGTAAGCTTGGCAGTTCGATTATTTTTCCATTCATACATTCCTTCAGGAATATCACTTCTCATAAATAAGGTCAAACTCATTCCCTGATCAATATGTTTTTGAGCAACGCTGTAAACATCGATTACCTTCCTCATATCGATATCATAAGCCGACTTATAATACGGCAACGTATCATTGGAAAGATACGGCGCGGGATAATAAGTCTTTCCCGTTTTTTTCTCCTGTCTTTCTTCAATTAACCTTGTAATCGGATGTAAACTGGCACTTGTTTCATTAACATAGCTGATGGACCCGGTAGGCGCAATAGCTAATCTGTTTTGATGATATAAACCGTATTTATGAACATCTTCTTTTAATTTTTCCCAATCACTTGCCACGGGGACATGAATATTTTTAAAGATTTCTTTTACTTTATCACTCTTAAAATTAAATTCTTCATTAATATAATCATCGAAGTATTCACCGGTAAAATATTTGGAATTTTCAAAATTATCAAAGGTTTTATTTCTTTCTTGGGCAATTTTGTTACTTGCCTTCAGCGTATAGTAATTTAAAGTTCTGAAATACACGTCGGTAAACTCGATTGAATCCTCATCACCATACTCCATATGATTTAAAGCGAAGAAGGTATGCAATCCCATTGCGCCTAGTCCGATAGTATGCGCATTATCATTCCCGTGTTTAATGGTAGGAACCGCATTAATCTTGGAATTATCGGTTACAAACGTCAAAGCTCTGACCGCAACTTCAATTGATTTTTCAAAGTTTTCCGACTTCATGATATTAACAATATTGGTAGAACCCAAATTACAGCTGATATCCATGCCCAACACCTCATATTCCTGAGCGTCATTAATAACGGAAGGCTTTTGAATCTGTAAGATTTCCGAACATAAATTACTCATAATGATTTTTCCGGCAATCGGATTTGATTTGTTGGCGGTATCAATATTGATAATATAAGGATAGCCGGATTCTTGTTGAAGTTTGCTGATTTCATTTTCCAAATCTCTGGCTCTGAGCTTTGATTTTTTTATTTCCGGATTATTAACCAAGTTGTCATACTCTTCAGTAATGTCCACATAAGAGAAAGGTACACCGTAAATTCTTTCCACATCATAAGGACTGAATAAATACATGATGTCATCGTTTTTAACCAGTTCATAAAACTTATCCGGAACGATTAAGCCTAAAGATAAGGTTTTCACTCTTATTTTTTCATCGGCATTTTCTTTTTTAGTAGATAAGAAAGAAACGATATCAGGATGGAAAACATTTAAATATACGGCTCCTGCTCCGTTTCTTTGACCAAGTTGATTAGAATAACTGAAACTGTCTTCCAAAAGCTTCATTACCGGAACCACTCCGCTTGAAGCGTTTTCAATTTTTTTAATCGGATCACCTGCCGCTCTTATATTGGATAAGGTAACCCCGACTCCTCCTCCGATTCTCGATAATTGAAGAGCCGAATTGATTGTTCTGCCGATACTGTTCATATCGTCGGTAGCTTGTATTAAAAAACAAGACACAAACTCTCCTCTTCTTTTCCTTCCCGCATTTAAAAAGGTGGGAGTAGCCGGCTGATATCTTTGCGCAATCAATTCATCTGCCAGATCCATGGCTAACTGCTCATTTCCGTCTGCCAAATATAAAGCATTAAATACGATACGATCTTCAAATCTTTCCAGATAGCGCTGATTATCGTTGGTTTTTAAGGCATATTGTTTATAAAACTTAAAAGCCGCCATAAAAGATTTAAATCTGAATTTCTTTTCATAGGTCTTTTGCATTAACTTCTTTACAAATTCACGATCATATTTATCTAAAAACTCTTTTTCAATATAATTATGTTCAATTAAATAATCCAATTTTTCATCCAGTGTATAGAAAAATACCGTATTGGGATTTACATGTTCCAAGAAAAAAGCTCTTACCGCTTCCTTATCCTTATGTAAAGGGATTTTTCCGTCTACGGGTCTGTTCAGTTCATTGTTTAATTCAAAGTAGGTTACGTTATGCGATTTAGTAATTTGTTTAGGATTTTCCAATTTTATTCACCTCATTATTTATTATTTCCACATCTATTTGACTGCCTTGAAACTCAAAGCAATGGATTAACGGTACATTATACTTCTTCGCCATATCTTTGGCGCTGAAACAAAATAATTCATTAAAATTTCTATTGCCGCTGCCGCAAACACCTTTTAAAAATTTATAATTTTCTTCAAAATCCAAAAATTCATCAACTATGGAAGTAACTTCATAAGCATATGTCGGAATTATAACCATAAAAGGTTCATTTAATTTAACATAATCGTTTTTCTTTACTTCCAATGAATCTACGGAAAGTTTGTTTACAAACCTTCTGGTTTGACCGGTTAAAGACATATATACAAGCTTCATATAACACCTCGTTTACAGCGTTGTCATCATTATACTAATTACATGGTTAAGGTTTCAAACAAAACACTTCCAAATAAAAACAATAAAAAACCAACCTTACCAAAGTTGGTTTCAACCGATAATTTTATCCAGCATATCCGGTCTGAATCCTGTAAACGGTTCATAACCTTCAGCCACAATCACCGGAAGCGATTGAAAGCCTAAACTCTTAACTTCCTCTAAAGCTTTATCGGATGCTTCCACATCCCTGACCTCAAACTCCACATTTTTATCAGTTAAATATTTTTTTGTAAAATTACACTGCATACAACCTGGTTTTGAATAAACGATTATTTTACTCATTTTATTTTACCTCACGACAATATGTATATTATACTAGAGAGATTTTATATACAAGTGAAGTGATTTTAGCAAATCATTATCCGAAGAAAACAGGGTTTAAACAATTAGCGGTTTAATTGATAAAATTTAAATATATTAAAATTTTCTATAAATTTCTCTTCAAAGTTTAATCTTAAGATTTATAAAGTTTAAATCCAATTGTCGCCTATCATGTTAAAATATAAAACAGGAGGAAAGAAAATG
>JBHAFN010000221.1:0-4721 GCA_041856105.1 Bacillota bacterium | reverse complement strand
CTGTATGTACATCCTAAATCGTCTTTATCATAGTAAAACATTTCATCAAACAACGGTTTTCTTACGATAAACCTTATTTGAACCGTACAACTGATCCCTAAACTGCAATAAAGAGAATATTCTTTGGAAAAATCGAAATCGGTCGGAATGGTTAACTGATATTTTACGTTATCTCTGTTTTCCACAACGGTTTTAACAATACAGTTTTTATAATATCCTTCCTCATTACTCAGATAAAAATAATCGCTTTTACCGTTATAAAAGTTTTTAGATATATAAACATTAATCAATCCGAAGTCATCCAAATAAGCTTGTAAATTTGTATTTATTTTCAAAACAATTACCCCACCTTTTTAATATTCCAAATATCTCGGGCATATTCGTCAATTGTACGATCGCTGGAAAAGACATAAGACTTGCTGATATTGATCAGACAAGACTTTGCCCAACCGTTTCTGTCCAGATATTTTTTTTCTATCGTTTTTTGAGCTTCACAATAGCTGTCAAAATCCGCAAATAATAAATACTCGTCATTTTTAGACATCAGTTCGTCAAAAATAATTCTAAATTCATTTACATCGTTACTCCATGTATTATCTATCAAAGAATCGACCGCTTTTTTAAGTTTCGGATTATTTAAATAATAATCAAAGGCATTATAAGATTCTTTAAGCGTTTTCACCTCTTCTACAGTCAATCCGAAAATCACGTCATTATCTCTGCCGACCATTTCATCAATTTCAACGTTAGCACCATCCAACGTTCCCAAGGTAATTGCCCCGTTCATCATAAACTTCATATTACCGGTACCGCTTGCCTCTTTACCCGCCAAAGAAATTTGTTCGGAAACATCGCTGGCATTCATCAATATTTCGGCAATTGACACCGAATAGTTGGGAATAAACACCACTTTAATCATCCCTCTGACATACGGATCGTTATTTATCACCCCGGCAATACGATTAATCAGCTTTATGACACTTTTCGCAAAAACATAGGAAGGTGCCGCCTTAGCCGCAAAGATAAATGTACGCGGAGTTATCTCAAATTCAGGATTTTCAACGATCTGCTGGTATAAAGAAATAATATGTAACACATTTAACAATTGTCGTTTATAGGCATGTAATCTTTTGGCTTGCGTATCAAAAATAGAATTTACATTAACCTTAATTCCGGTTTTTTCATAAATGAAATCCGCCAAAATTTCCTTTCTTTCCTGTTTGACCTTTAAAAACTCTTCCTGAGTTGTTTGATCATCCGCATATTTCGATAATTTTTCAATTTCTTTAAAATCATCATGATAACCGGTACCGATTCTCTTATCCAAGAATTTTCTTAATTGCGGATTGGAATATAACAACCACCTTCTTTGAGTTATTCCGTTTGTTTTATTATTAAATTTTTCAGGATAAATAATATTAAAATCCCTAAACAAATCAAGCTTGATTAAATCGGAATGAATCTTCGCAACTCCGTTAACACTATGACTGCCGACAATTGCCAAATTAGCCATATGAACCTGACCGTCTTTTAAGATAGAAACGTTATTTTCCAAACCGGGATAATTATTTCTTACAAAACTTAAGAAACGACGATTAATTTCATCAATTATCAAATAAATACGAGGTAAAAGTTTTTCCATATAGACAATCGGCCATCTCTCCAAAGCTTCCGAAAGGATCGTATGGTTTGTATAAGCCATGGTATTTACGGTAATATTCCAAGCCGTATCCCATTCATAATCATAATCATCCATTAATACCCTCATCAATTCGGGAATAGCCAACACCGGATGAGTATCATTTAACTGAATGGCTACCTTGCCGGCAAAATTATCCAAAGTACTGTATGTTTCCAAATGTGATTTAATAATTGATCTGATTCCCGCACACACAAAGAAATATTGTTGTTTAAGCCTTAAAATTTTCCCTTCCATTGTAGAATCATCAGGATAAACATTTAAATTAATTGCGGTTGTATTGGCAATATACTTTTGAAAATCAACGTTATAAGGGAGTTTTTCACTTGCTTCAGCAGACCAAAGTCTTAATGTATTGGTAACTTTTGTATTTCTTCCGATTACGGGCATATCATAAGGTACGGCAGTAACCGTTTCGGCATCATGCAATTTAAACTTAATCTTACCTTTATGATCCACATCCATGGTTACATAGCCCCAAAAAGACACGTCAACCGCATGCTTAGGTTTTCTTACTTCCCAAATATTCCCAAGCTTCAACCATTGATCAGGTACTTCTACTTGATTGCCGTTTTCATCAATAGCCTGCTTAAACAAGCCGTATTCATATCTGATACAATTCCCGTTTCCCGGATAATTATTACTCGCCAAAGAATCCAAAAAACAAGCCGCTAATCTGCCTAAACCGCCGTTACCTAAACCCGGATCTGATTCCAAATCTTCCAATTGATTAATATCGATTCCCAAATCGCTTAATCCGTCCTTAACCACTTCATAAATACCCAAATTCATCAAGTTATTGGTCATTAATCTGCCGATTAAAAATTCCATCGAAAAATAATACATTTGTTTATTACCGTTGATACCGGTAGTTTCTTTAGAATCCATCCAGTTTAAGCTGGCATATTCTCTTATTAAATTCCCCAAAACTATATACTTTTCGGTAATATCGGAAGTTTCAATCGATCTTCCGTAAGATTCTTCAATCTTTTTAATAAATGCCTCTTTAAAAGCTTCCTTGTTCTCAAACATTTTTCTTCTCCCTTAATTGTTTCTTTTTAAACCTGAAGATCATTGCCCCAAATGAAGCGATGTCTATGGAAATGGAATTTTTATAAGAATGTGCTTCTGCAGGTTTACTGTAAACTTTTTTATTAGAACAATCGCTTCCTCCATAAATTTCCCATTCACTGTTCATAATTTCTTTATATTTACCTTCATACGGTACTCCGATTAAATAATCGGTATAACTGTTAGGACAGTTATTGATTACACACACCAAACATTCTTTTTCATCTTCTCTTGTATAGGTATAAATGCTTTGTAAGGAATTATCCGCATCAATCCATCTAAACCCGTAAATATTATAATCATTCTTGTATAAAGATGAATGATTTTTATACAAAATCGATAAATCCTTAAAAAATTTAGTAAAGGTTAAATGTTTTTCAAAATTAACCAATTCCCAATCTAAAGGCTTATTTTCATCAAATTCCCTAAATACCGCCAATTCATTACCCATAAAGTTGAGTTTTTTTCCGGGATGAGTAAACATATAAACATACAGGTTTTTAACTTGAGCAAACTTTTGTTCATAATCTCCCCACATTTTATTAATAATCGTTCCTTTACCATGAACAACCTCATCATGAGAAAGAGGCAAGATAAATTTTTCGGAATAAAAGTAAGCCATGGAGAAAGTAAGTTTATGATGTTCCCAAACCCGATAAATAGGATCAACCCCATAATATTTTATCGTATCGTTCATCCAACCCAAATCCCATTTATAATCAAATCCCAAACCGCCATAAACCGTAGAATCCGTAACCTTAGGATAATCGCTGCTGTCTTCGGCGATTAACATGACCGTCGGATATTTTTGACTTAAGTAATAGTTCATTCTTTTTACAAAGGCAATGGCTCCGTCATTTGTGCCTCTGTTTTTATTTCCCGCCCAATAAATTATGTTGCTTACCGCATCAAACCTAATCCCGTCAATATGATAAATATCACACCAAAAGGCGGCGCTGCTCATTAAAAAACTTCTAACTTCTTCATTCCATAAGTCAAAATTGGATGTACCCCATTGGCTGTCCGCATCTTCTTCCTTAGGATATTCATACAATGGTTTACCGTCAAACAATCTCAACCCGTGATTATCTCTTACAAAATGAACCGGAACCATATCGATAATCACTCCGATATCATTCTTATGACATTCGTTAATAAACTCCGCCAATTCCATAGGATTTCCATATCTGCTTGTACATGAATAATATCCGCTTGCCTGATAACCCCATGAACCGTCAAAAGGATATTCATTCAAAGGCATAAATTCAATATGAGTAAATCCGTTTTCAATTACATATGGAATCAACTCTTCTTTTAATTCTTCAAAAGAATAAGAACGATTATTTTCTTTCTTTTTCCAACCCCCCGCATATACTTCATATATATTTAAAGCTTTATCAAAATTCTTGGTTCTTTTCTTTAACCATTTGCCGTCATCCCACTTAAAATTATTCACATCGTAAACAAAACTGCTCGTTCCCGGCCTTAATTCACTATAAACCGCATAAGGATCCGCTTTATCGAGCACATCGTTATATTCATTGATAATCCGATATTTATACATGTCATATTGTTTTAAATCCGGAATAAACAAACTGAATATTCCATGATCGACTTTTTCCATTTCATGAGTATTTTCCCAATTATTAAACGAACCGATTACAAATATCTTTATCGCATGAGGAGCATATACCGTAAATCTTACCCCGTCAATATTGTTTTCATTTACAAAATGAGCACCGAACACTTTATAGGCATCTAAACAATGTCCTTCATGAAAATTTCTTATTATTCCAGCATCAATCATTAGATTTCCTCCAACCACATTTGATATTTAAATTATACTCCATTCTATTTTCCTAAAACAATATAATAACATTACTAAAAGCATAATTTTATCTATAATAAATCGTCAAAGAAGAAAATTGTCAATTATCCGTAAGGTAAAGGT
>JBHAFN010000220.1:0-2525 GCA_041856105.1 Bacillota bacterium | reverse complement strand
GGTGATTCCTGTATCTGAAAAACCTTTCTAAATCTCCGCCATCTCCTATCTCCCGTCCGGTTCTCGGAACAATCAGACCTGTCCTGTCACTTGCCTTCTTTTCAATATAATCAACATCGCATTCAATAATTGTTGTGGTTGTCTTTTCAACTTCCGTTAAATTGACCTTGAAGTCCAGACTTGTCCACCTTCCGTCTTCTCCCTTAAGCAAAATAGTTCTGACCAAATAGTTCCCCTCTCTTGTCGGTTCCCCGATCGGAACATTGTCGTTATTAAATTCAGCGTCCTTCCAGATAAGCTTTTTCTCACCGGAATATTCTTCGACAGGCACACTATTACCATCTTTAACGGCCTCAACCCGAGATAAGATTTCCCTGTCTATTTCAGCTATTTTCTCATCCCTCGATCTCTTATTTTCTATATTGTTGTTTTTGATATGTACATGCTGCGGAACAGTAATCATATCTTCCGCGCCGTCCTTTAATCTCAAATCCGTAGAAGATTTAAATGCACTGTCGGGCGCAACTTCAAATTCCACCCTTTCTTCATATCTTTTACCTTCCGCTTCAAAATATGCCGTTAATGTAACTTTTTCTCCTATTTTATCCTTAATCCTGTCAAATTCTGAAGCTTCCTCAGGATTATCATGTTTTACCTCTATCAATTTCAGCGTTCCGAAGTCGACATAGCCCTCACCTGTGCGGTTCCCGTCTTTAAACATAACACCGCTGACAGCTGCAAATTCAAATGCCTCCTCAGGTGTTTGAAGTCCCTTTTTTATCTTAACCGGAGCAGCACCATTTTCATAACCCGGAATCGTCATTTCGTATCTTGTTTCCGGCACATAGCTCAAATCTTTTTCTTCAAAAGTAAATTTACCTTTGTCATTCCAGCTGTTGCCCATCGGATAGTTTTTGGTGAATTTATTCTGTAAATACGGTGTAGAATTGATCCCTTCATTGAGCTTAAAATCATATAAAATATCGTATGTCCATAAAAACGGCTCCTCAGGCGTATCATAATTTTCATTGCCCTGCCATACCAAAAACTGCTTTATGTCGATAATTTTATCGTCTTCACCCACAGTCCTTATATTAACAGGCTCTTTAAATTCTTTATCCGTTTTCAGGAAGTACTTGTAATATAAAGCCTGCGGTTGAGGCCAAGATTCTCCATGCTTTATATTGGTATATGAAGAATCACCAGACATATCTGCGTGATACCAATTGTCGCCTATCTTTACCTGGTTCCATCCGTGATTTGCGCCGAAGGAAATTTCATTCATCCCCCATCTTCCGCCTTTTTTTGCCGCTTTAACAGCAGCGTCCATATAATAAATATATCGCCGCTTTGATGCATCATTTTTCTTATCAACATCAATAAAGCCTTTATATCCTCGAACCGCTCTGGTTTCAAGCTCTACTCTGTCCGCCAATCTTGAAAAAAGCAGGAAAAATCCCTGACACACCGTTTCGCCTTCAAACATGGCCGAGTTTAAGGAATGTCTTTCCGACTTATATTTTCCAAAGAAAGTCAAGTTCCCATAGTATGGTCTGACATTTTTAATGACATAATCATGAATCAGCATTGCTTTTTGGAGATCGGCAACCCCTTCTTCATCCAGATTATTCTTAATTATCATTTCTTCCGGAATATTCACATTTTTATATTCGGACAGTATCCAGCTTGCAACTGTATCAATTCTCTCCTCAAGCTCTATCGTATGGCTTTTAGGAACATTGTGCTGAAACAAAACCAAATGTCTGTAAATGTCATTTGTCGGATCAATCAATTGGGACTCAATTTTCCAATCTTTTAAATGTTTGAGATATATGCCGTAGGACGCACTATACACAACCTCCTCTATCGTATTTTTGGCAAAATCCTTGTCGCCATATAGCACCATGCCGGCCTGACCTTCTGTTACCGCTTTTATAAAATATTCCTTTGCTTCATCGGCACTCGGAAGAAAATTTGCCGTTTTGTCGCTGTAGTCTAAAATCTTAGTCGGATTTGCCACATCGATTTTTTTATTTGCATACGAAATAAGCTCGGCACTCGGTTCAAATCGGCTGTCACTTCCTTCGACCTTTCCAATCTTATCCTCCATCTCAGCCACTTGAGCATCAAGCTCGTTAAATTGCTTGGGAGCTTCAATAACAGCATAGATATTTTCCGGCAGTGTTCCCGTTATGATGATAAATAACAACATTATACTTAAAAACTTAGTAATTGCTTTTTTCATTTTTAATCCTTTCCTTTGTGACTTTGTGAAATCGAATAACCTCTCTCTACCTTGAAGATCATTCTGTATAAAACCATCACATTCTTCATCTATCCGTACCAAGCGATAAAATGAGCCCCAATATCAAGGTTTAAATAATCCTTTTTCATCACATTTCCCCCTCGTATAGTATCTTTTAGATACCTTATTTATATAAAAATTAATAGTTACCTTTGTTCAATCGGCTTAGTAAAGCCCATGGTATAATTACTCTTAGTGTCAATCAGGTATTAGTTCTGTT
>JBHAFN010000219.1:0-3825 GCA_041856105.1 Bacillota bacterium | reverse complement strand
ATTTGCATGAAGAAACATGCTCAATAATATCGGGATACTCGCTTTCCATATAGTTAATCCATCCCGGAGAACAGGAAGTAAGCATCGGCAATACCTTACCACCGGTAAATCTTTCAATAAACTCATTGCCTTCTTCCATAATAGTTAAATCAGCTCCGAAATTGGTGTCATAAACCCGATCGAAACCGACTCTTCTTAAAGCCGCCACCATTTTATTGGTTACTCTGGTTCCGATAGGCATATTAAATTCTTCGCCAAGACTTGCCCTGACTGCCGGGGCGGTTTGTACTACCACATGCAATCTCGGATTGTTTAACGCATTGATAACCTCATGAATACTTTCTTTTTCGGATAATGCCCCTACCGGACAATTGATGATACATTGGCCACATTGCATACAGTTAACATCTTTAAAGGATTTGTCCATTACCGGCGCAACAATGGTGTTAAAGCCTCTGTTTTCAAATCCCAATATACCTAAACCTTGTACTTTACGGCAGGTTTCGACACATCTTGAACATAAAACGCATTTACTAGTATCTCTGACTATACCGTTTGCAAAACTGTCATAACTGCTTTTAGTCAATGATCCTTCATATGCGTTTTCTCTTACATGTAACTCCTGAGATAGCGTTTGAAGTTCACAGTTTTGGTTTCTTATACAGCTTAAACAGTTTTTATTATGGTTGGATAATAACAATTCCACTGATTTTCTTCTGGACTCAATGGCTTTTTTTGAATGAGTGAATACTTCTAAACCTTCTCTGACCGGATAATTACATGCGGCAGCCATGTTATTAACATTTTTAATTTCCACAAGACAAACCCGGCATGCTCCGGAATTACTGATGTTTTTCAAATAACATAATGTAGGAATGGTGATATTGTTTTCTCTGGCAGCTTCCAGAATGGTTGTTCCTTCTTCGACTTTATAAGGAACGTTATTTATTTTTATATTAACTAAACTCATAAGCTACACCCTATCTACTGCATCAAATCGGCAGGCACTGAAACAAGCTCCACATTTTATACATAATGTCGGATTGATAACGTAAGGTTCTTTGCCGGGTACGCCGCTAATCGCATCCACCGGACATTTTTTAGCACATATACTGCATTTGCGACATTTATCAATATCGATTTTATAAGTTAATAAGTGTTTACATACATGCGCCGGACATCTTTTCTCAACTACGTGAGCCAAATATTCATCTCTGAATAAGTTCAAGGTTGAAAGGATCGGATTGGGAGCGGTTTGTCCCAAGCCGCAAAGAGCACTGGTTTTGATATATTTACATAAATCTTCCATTTCCTGTAAAAGCTCTACGGTTCCCTCTCCCTTACAGATTAATTCAAGCATTTCCAGCAATCTTTTGGTTCTGATACGGCAAGGAGAACATTTTCCGCACGATTCGTCAACGATAAAATCCATATAAAATCTGGCTACATCCACCATACAGTTATCTTCATCCAAGACAATCATTCCTCCGGAACCCATCATTGATCCTAAAGCAATCAAGTTATCAAAATCAATCGGGGTATCCAAATGTTCTTCGGTAAGACATCCGCCTGAAGGTCCTCCGGTTTGAACGGCTTTAAAGTTTTTATTATTGGGACAGCCTCCTCCTATTTCATAAATAACTTCTCTAAGAGTGGTACCCATAGGTATTTCTACCAATCCGGTATTGGCAATCTTGCCACCCAAAGCAAATACTTTGGTACCCTTGGATTTTTCCGTTCCGATAGAATTGAACCAGTCAGATCCGTTTAAAATAATCGGAGCAACGTTCGCAAAAGTTTCCACGTTGTTGATTATGGTCGGTTTACCCCATACTCCTTTAACCGCCGGAAACGGAGGTTTGGATACAGGCATTCCTCTTTTTCCTTCAATGGACGCTATCAAAGCGGTTTCTTCACCGCAGACAAACGCTCCGGCACCAAGCCTGATTTCAATATCGAAATCAAAACCGGTTCCCAAGATGTTTTTACCGAATAAACCGAGTTCACCTGCCTGTTTAATGGCAATTTCCAATCTTTCAACGGCAATCGGATATTCGGCTCTGATATAAACATAACCGTGGTTGGCTCCGATAGCGTATCCGGCAATAGCCATGGACTCCAATACTACATGAGGATCGCCCTCCAAGATGGAACGATCCATAAAAGCCCCCGGATCACCTTCATCGGCATTACAAATTACATATTTTTCATCACTGATCTGATCAGCGGCAAACTGCCATTTAACTCCGGTAGGAAAACCTCCGCCCCCTCTGCCTCTTAAACCGGCTTTTTTAATTTCATCAATAACCTCTTGAGGAGTCATGGATGTTAATACCTTACCTAAAGCCATGTAACCGTCTTTTGCTATATATTCCTGAATATCCTCAGGATTGATAACTCCGCAGTTTTTTAAAGCAATTCTTTTTTGTTTTGCATAAAATCTCAATTGATCAACATTAAATATTTTTTCTTTAGTTTCTTCATCGATATCGTGAAGTTGCAGTCTTTCGACAAGTCTGCCTTTATAGAAATGCTCGGAAACAATCTCCTCAATATCACTTTCTTTAATCCTGTTATAAAATACTTTATCAGGGTGAACGGCGATAATCGGACCTCTTTCACACATTCCGAAACAACCCGTGCGAATTACTTTTACTTCGTCCTGTAAATTATAAGTCTCTAAACATTCGTTAAGTTTTTTAATTAAAGCGGCAGAATTGGAAGATGTACATCCCGTACCTGCACACACCAGTACTTGAATTCTTTCCATATACCCTCCTATTTTGCCTTAGCAACCGTAAACTCTTCAACAATGATGTCGTTTTTGATGTGAGACGCCAGAATTTTATCCGCCTTCTCCACATCAACCTGTACATAGGTGGTTTTGTTACCGTTTTTATCGAATACTTCAATAATCGGCTCAAAAGAACAAAGTCCGATACAACCGGTTTGCGTAACCACACAGTTGTAATTGTTTTTTTGGGTTTCTTCCACCAGATGAGCAAGTACGGGTCTTGCTCCGGCCGCAATTCCGCAAGTCGCCATTCCGACCACGATACGATATTTTGTATCGCTGTTTCTCAATTCAACTTTTTTCTGCATTTCTTCCCGCATTTTCTTTAAATCTTCTAAACTTTTCATCTAATCCTCCTTATCTAAACTGATTTGTTGATCAATATATTCCTTTATCCAAATTAAGATATCAGGCTCACATATGGAAATTCCGTTAAGCTCATCTTTAATTTGTCTTGTATTGAAGTTAAAGTTGAAATCATTATGTTTATATTCGAATTCATAATCAATGTTTTCATCAGCTTGAATAGCCAGCATAAGCATTTCCCCCAAATCCCCAAGCGGCGGTAAATCAAGATGATCCTTTTCCAAGGTAACTTTAACCGTTGTCCCGATATTAACTTTTGAAGAGATATTGAATGTTCCGTTACATAAATCACTTAAACCTTTAAAAAATGATACACCCAAGCCGATTTTTCTGGTAAGCCTTGAGGTGGTAAAGGGATCGATAACTTTTTTTAAAGTGTCTTCACTCATCCCCAAGCCGTCATCTTCTACAATAACGGTAATTAATTTATCTATATCAAAAATGAATAACTTAATTTTAATTAAGCTTGCTTTAGCTTTAATACTGTTCATCAAAAGTTCTAAAATGTGCATAGCCAAATCCTGCATCATCAGTTTTTTCTCCATAACCTGTTTAAGGTTTTTTCATCTATCCGATTTATTGCCTCACTGATATCAACCAATTGATGAGCATCACTGTTGATCAACCATACGGTATCTTTAATCCACGGATACATCTTTTTAACT
>JBHAFN010000218.1:0-12291 GCA_041856105.1 Bacillota bacterium | reverse complement strand
ACTGATAAAAATATCGCCTCTAATATCCTTATTTAATTGTTTCAATTTATTTTTTATATTGTTGATGATGTGTTTGTCAACCAATTTATCTTCATTTATTTTAAGATAGGTTCTGAAAATATCTTTACGGGTATATTCTTTATAGTTAAGCTTTACATCTTTTATTTTGTAAAAAGATATTAATCCTATATCGTCGGGAAATTTATCCAGATTGATGTTTTCCGATTTAATGCGGTAGGAAAACTTTAAACCGTTTGTTTTGGAAAGTAATGTGTGATATTCTTCCGAGGAATCGTGATTATAAAAGAAGAAAGATGTGTTTTTGATTATTCTGTATTCGATGTCGAGGGATAAATCGTTTAAAATAATATTTATGTCTTCAGCCAATTTGATTCTGTTTGTAATCCATTGCAGTTGATTTTCCAATGTGCTGATACTGATATTTAACTTACTGATGCTTTCTTCCAAATCATTGTTTTTTAGAAGCTTTTGAACGGTTTTAAGATCTATTCCGAGGTTGTTAAATTGTTTTATCAGGATAATTTTATTGGCATCCTGATTACTGTATTCTCTATATTTGTTTTTGTTTCTTGACGGGCTTATTAAATTTAATTTCTCATAAAATCTGATCATATCTTTACTTAAACCGGTTTTATAACTCACTTCTTTAATTTTCATATAGCTCCTTGACATTGGAACTGTTCCAATGTTTATAATGCACTTAATAATAATATCACAAATATTATTAGAGGGAGGGAAAATGGAAAAATTATTAAAAGGATTTATGGTACTGTTTTTGAGTTTTTCTGTTGTGGCATGTGCTCAAAATAACAATGCTCAAACATTGAAGGATGGGAAATACTCAAATACCCAACAAGGTTTCGGCGGTGATGTTACTTTAAACGTAACGATTGAATCAGGTAAGATCACAAGTGCGGAGATCATCGGAGACAATGAAACCGAATCTATCGGGCAAGCGGCTTTTTCCAAGTTGATCGATAATATTTTAAAAGCTCAATCCGAAGAATTTGATTTGGTTTCCGGTGCGACGGTAACAAGTACGGCAGTTAAGCAGGCATTGTCGGAAATAATTAATGAAGCAAAGGGCAATGAAAAAGAAGTTAAAAGCGCACAATTGACAGACGGTGTATTTACTGCCGAGGCATGGAGTTTCGGGACTACCGGAAAACTGGTTGTCGATGTAACCGTTAAGAATAATCAAATTGAAAATATTGTTGTTACGGATAGTACGGATACCGATATTATTTTAAATACGGCAATCGAAAACTTAATTCCTTCAATAATTGAGCATCAATCGGTAAAGGTTGATTCCACTACGGGGGCAACTATTTCCAGTAATGCCATCAAAACAGCTGTTGAAGATGCGCTGATACAATCATTGGCGGATGACAGTCAAATTGCGGCTTTTTATAAGACGGTAGCAAAATCGGAAGAAACGGAAGTAATCGATACGGATATTTTGGTTGTCGGCTTAGGGGGTGCGGGAATTACTACCGCTACAAGAGCAATAGAAGAATTGAATAAAAACGGAATAACCGATGTTAAGGTTTTAGGGATTGATAAATCTGCTAAATATGGAGGAACTTCCGTAACAACCTCTTCGCCAATGTCCATCAATCCTTCCACTTTTGTTAAAGCAAATAACAATGAAGAATATGTTGATGCCGATGAATTGAAGAAAGCATGGATGGACTATACGGAGGGTGACGCCAAGGAATGGGCTATCGACATAATGATGGATGAATCGGGTAATTCGGTGGATTGGCTGATTGAAAAAGGCTTTGTATTCGGAGAGCCGATGCAGGGGTTAAGTGATCCGTATAAAATATGTGTGGCTTACGGCGGACAATTCGGAACTCCTAAATCGGTTGTTCAAACTTATTTTGATAAAATTATGGATACTTTTGTTAACTATGGCGGAGAATATATGCTTCAGGTTGAAGCTACCGATTTAATTAAGGAAGGTAACAAGATTGTAGGAGTTAAGGCTGTGGGAGCTGACGGGACTCAATATACAATTAATGCCAAGTACGTGGTTTTATCTACGGGCGGTTTTGCCGGCAACGGTGAAATGACCGATAAGTATTTCAGCGATGAATATTATGATTTGGCGGGCGGTGGTCAATATAATGTTTACGGGATGCTGCAAAATGACGGAAAGATGATTCAAGCGGCTATTGATAACGGGGCAAGTACTTACAATATCGGAATGCCGCCGGTCAGTCATATTGGCGGTGCGTATAAAATAATGCATGAATTTCCGGTAATTGAATTGGATACTGTTGATTTTTGGACGGGAAGAAAAGCGACCAATTCATTAAACGATATTCCGATGATGATGGCGGTTGCGCCAAATTCTTTGGCAGTAAACAGAGAAGGAGTGAGATTCAGCGATGAAACCACTTTGGCGGCATACGGCAATTGGCAAGCAGGAGCGTATTATTATACAATCTGGTCGGAAGCTCAAATTAAAGATATTGAAGAAAACGGTTTGAAATTTGATACTATCGGTATATTCGTCAATCAAGGCGGTTGGCCAAGCAATAAACCGATTCCGGAAATTTATGAAATATTAAATGCAGGCATAGAAATGGGTTATATTTATAAAGCGGATACATTGGAAGAGCTTGCCGAAAAAATTAACGTTGATGCCGACACATTGGTTAATACGGTTAAAGATTACAATGAATATTGCGATACCAGAACCAACCCGAAAGACGGAATTATTAAAAGTGAAGTAATTTACGATTTAAGCGGAAATCCGGTTGAGGGTGATTATGAAACCTTTGAAAAAGTGGAAGGTGATGGGGCTTATTATGCGGTTAAAGGTTCACCTTGGATATATTCAACTGTCGGGGCTTTAAACGTAAATGAGCAATTTCAAGTTTTAGATACGAATAACATGCCTATTGAAGGATTATATGCGGCAGGTACGGATTGTCTTGGAGTTTTGTTTACCGAGAAGAAAGAATATGTAACCTATGGTGGAGCTGATCAGGGCTGGGCATTTACTTCCGGTTATTTACTCGGTAAAAAATTAGCCGAAGAATTTGTTAATGAACAAAAATAATCGTGATAAAAAGTATAAAGGTCAATTAAAACGGATAAGCGGTTAAATGTCGTTTTGAATGATTAAGATGTTAAAACGGGAAGATAAGTCTTCCCGTTTTCTATGGAGTTTGGGTGTCTTTTACAAAGGGATATCTTAATAATTTTTTTAATAATAAAAACGGTATACCTTGTTGTATTTAGCAATTAAATTATTTTTAACGGACAGACAAATTTGCATCAAATGCATTTTTGCGACATATGAAAAAAAAGATCATTCGGTTTTTAGTAATATTAGTTAAATATGCTATGTATCCTTGTGTTTGTTCTACATATCAAAGAAAGACGACTTTTTATGCCGTCTTTTAATATATCGGGTGTTTATTAGTTATTTTTATCTTTTTTGTTTTGGATTTTTCTTAAAGGTTCTTTTACCACATCTTCCATCAGTTTGGATAGATCTACCGCATTTTTTGAAGTGATGACGGGTTTTCCGGTTCTTTTTTCAATGGCTTTTCTTGCGCCTTTGGCGATATTGCCACCTTCCTTGGCGATTTTTTTGTTTTCTTTTAAACCTTGCGGATGGGTTGTTTTGGTAAGTTCTGTTGTAGTTGCTTCGGCAAGCATATTTAAGACGATTTAAAGGGTAGTCATATTATCCCTGAGATTTTCTTTCTTAAGTCCTTTAAACTTTTTGTATCCTTTGGTAGTCATGCCTGACCATGCTTTGGTAATTTCGTCAGTTAATATCGCATATTCAATTCCTTTTTGGATTCCATGATCATCCCAAGTATCCGTCAGTTCTTTTCTGACTTGAATTGCCTGCAATCTTTGATTGATCCATTCTCTGGTATATCCTTTTTTCAGATAGGTTTCCAGCGCTCTGTCAATTGTCAGTTCCGGGTCAATGATTTCATCGATTCTTTCTTTGCCGACTTTTGCAAGCCATAATTTAAAAGGCTCAGCCTTTGGCGATGGAATAGATTGGATAATACGGAAAATCCCCTGCATGTCGGCTACATCGGTCAGACGCATTTTCCCGTCGCTTGCTTTCATTTTCAACTGCTTACAAATTGTAAGCAGTTCACTTCCTTCTTCTTTTAATCTCATTTTTAATACTGCCCAATATGTACTTGAACTTCTTGTGTTTTCTTGTTCTGTCAAAACTCCTACTACATCTACTATTGAAAAATACCATTCTTCTTTTTCTTCATCCCATATGGAACGTATCTGTTTATTTTCAAACAGCTTAATTTCATTCATGTGTTTTACCTCTTTCCCCGCATTTTATCGGTTATTTCATTTGGATGATTTTTTGTTTTGTCTTTTGTAAGATAATTATTTTTGTTTTAAGCAAGTAAAGCTTTATTTGAAAAATTCCCCTAACTTTTCTTATATTATATCAAAGAGATACTTAAAGGACGCAATTATTTTGTATTCAAAGAACGGGATTATATGCAACATGTGATATAATTAACTACAATAAGGACGGTATATTATGAAGAAAATTTTTTTGTTTGTTGTTTTTGCTCTGCTTATTTCTTGTTCTAAACAAATTGATAATTCTGAAATTAAAACATCTGCCGATTCACTGTTGAACGAAACTCTGCCAACCGAAAATATAGTTTTGAAAAACGAAAATATTTTAGCAAGATGCGATGTATTCGACGATAATGAAATTATTAATGAATATTTGAATATTACCTTGAAAATTGAAGACGGCAAGGTGAAATTTATTGATAATAAATTTGATTCGGAATTTTATATTGAAGGAATAAATTTTGCCAAAAATATTGCCGTAAATGAGAATTGCGGTGGAGATCATTGGTTTATTATTGTGGAAAATGAAACTATATCACAATTTGAATTGGGTTATAGAGATGATAGTAAAAAGTTTACGGCAAATGATATAACGCTTACTACAATTGAATATGACGGTGATATGGTGAATCTTTACAGTTGTGATGATTCCGGATTGACCACTACTTGCGGTAATCCTCATTTCTATTTGGAAAAGGCGGACGGTCAAAAATACTATATTGATTTTTATAATAAAGAAATCAAATTAACCAGGGATGAAGTTATTCCGTATATTAATTTTATTGAATTTCCTTTTGCATATGCCGGTTACGATAGCAAGGTAAAGGGAATAGCATGGATGAATGATAAAACGCTTCGTTATATTAATGCGGTGGATTATGATGAAGAAATTCTGCCTAATAAATTTCTGAATGAAGACGGTAATGAGATTGTGGCTGAATTTGTTTATTATTACTATGAAACGGATGATGATTCTCAACAAAAAGTATATGTAAACATAATTGAGACAAACGGCAGCCATTATACTATAGAGTACGATAAAAACTTAGTCTATGAGGACAAGGATGTTATGCCGATAAAAAGTGATAAGACCGTATCAGCGGTTGATTATGTGCTTGAAGATTATATTACAACCAAGATGGACGTTTATTTCACAGACGGCAGTAAAATCGAGTATAATCCGGAAAATACTTATCTGTTGAGATAAAAAATATTGTCTGATTTTAATTGCTCGTAAAACGGATAAAAACGATTTATGAGCTTTTTTGTGTTTGATTGATTTTTTGGGTAAACGGCATGTGTACTCTAATCCCTTCCATCTTATAGTGTATGAATAGCTATTATGATTTCCATCATTGATGGGTTTACCAAAGCAAATATAAAAAAACAAGCTCTTGTATAATTACAACAAAAGTTCTGATTTACCGTTTAATTAATTCTTTACTTATTTAAAATCTTAAGAATTATTAAGGATTAAGCATATGCTTGCTAATGTAAAATAAAACGTATAAGTACATTAACAAAACAAGCACCAAATTTACACCTGTTATTTGTATATGATTTAATAGTATAAAAAGAAGTAAGAATGAAAAACAGATTAAGATTCTATCATTTAAAAACTTTTGTTGCGTTGTTGTTGACAATTTTGTCAATTACTTTTTATATGCTTCACTATTATAGCGATGTCGGGGATAATTATAAAAATAATGTTGAAGTTTTTTTGCTTAGAAACAATGAAGAAATTTTACTTGAGAAAGATAATAATTTCCCGGTTTTAAAGGGAGATAAGGTTATTTTAAAAATAGATGTTAAGGCGATGAATTTAAAAAATGCAAAAGTATTATCCTTTTCAACAGCCAATGCTTCCGTAGTTGCTTTTGAGAATAACGGTGATTTAATATATGAAATGGGAACGAGCTTAAATAAAAACGGGGAGGGTGAAATAATATCCAATATTTTTCCTCAGATTACCGTAGACAGATTGACAAGTGATTTAAGGGTTGAATTAAATGTTGTCAATACCTGTAATAATTTTACGATAGACAATTTTTACAGCTATGATTCCAATCGTTCGCATATGTATTCTTTTATTTTTAATATATTTATTTGGGTGTCGTTATTTACGGTAATCGCTTATATTTTTTATATGATCTTTTTAATGCCGTTTATGAAATATGATAAAAGAGTGCTTCTGCTGAGTACGATGATCGGTTCGATGATTTTATTAATTGCCGTTTGGACATTGGCCAAAACAGGTTATTATTCCGGTTTTTTTAAAGAAATTGATTTGTGGATAAGAATAAACAATTATATTAAATTTATGTTGCCGACCGTATTTTTCGGTTATTTTGCCTTTATTGTGAACAATGATAAGTATATTCTGGCTCGAAAAACAATGTTTGTAATAAATTTATTTTTCGGGATAATCGCATTATTTATTTCGTTTGTTTTTGGAAAGTATTATCATGAATTGAATTTTATACATAGACTTATTATCGTGTTGGATCTGGGTTTGGCGGTTTATGGATTCACCTATTTGACAAAGTACAAAAAAATGGATTTGTATGAATCGATAATGTTTGTCGGCTTAATAGTTTTTTTGGTTGTTTTACTTATATTAAAGATCCAAGGATATTTAAATATATACTTATTGACAGGAGTTTTGGAAGTATATGCTTATGTTTTTGCGGGTTTGATTTTCAGTTTGATATTTATATATGCATTTATTTTGAAAACAATTAATTTATTCTATGAAAAAGAAATAAAGTTGAAGGACAGCAAGCAGGTTATTTATAATACTCAGATAATTCCGCATTTCATATTTAATTCTCTTGCGGCAATTAATGAAATGATCCATAAGGATGCCGATTACGCAAATGATTTACTTTGTGACTTTTCAAAGTATTTGCGATCCAAAATTGATTTCAATGTTAATAAAGAAAACCTAATCTGCTTTGGCAGTGAGCTTGAACATATACAAGCATATTTGAATATAGAGAATGCAAAATTAAACAATAAGTATAATATTCAAATAAATGCTGAAGCAACGGACTTTTATGTTCCATATTTATCCGTTCAGCCGTTTATAGAAAATTCGATAAGGCATGGCTTGTTACCTAAAGCAAATGGAAATCTGCTTATAAAAAGCTATGAAACCGAAGAATTTTATAATATCCATATTGCGGATGACGGAATAGGCTTTAACACAAAAGATAATTCAAAAAATGACAGGATCGGAATAAATAATTCGATATCAAGACTGAAAGAAATGGTAAATGCTAACGTTGAGATAATTAGCGAAATTGATGTAGGGACAACCGTGATAATAAGAATTCCTAAAAGAGGGGAGATAAAATGAAAACAATCGTTGTAGATGATGAACCGTTAATGATAGAAACATTAAAAAGAACAACTCAAGATTTAGAAAGCATCGATATTATCGGAGAATTTAATAATTATGATGATACGATAAGTTTTGCTAAGGATAACTATATCGAGGCTGCTTTTTTAGATGTTGAAATCGGAAATAAAAACGGAATTGAGCTGGCAAAGCAATTAAGAAAAATAAATGATGAGATGATTATCATATTTATATCCGCTTACTATGAATATATAAAGTATTCCAATATAATCGGTGCGGATTATTATTTGGTAAAACCGTATAAAAAATATGAAATAAGCCGGATAGTTGAAAAAATGGAATATCTGTATAACAGATTAACCAAAAGAATTCAAATTGTAACCTTCGGGAAGTTTGAGGTATATATAGATAAAATGCCTATGATCTTTGAATCGGCAAAGGCAAAGGAACTGTTGGCTTTTTTGGTGGATAATGACGGAAAGTCGGTTAAAGAGGAAGAGGTGTTTTATGCATTATGGGAAAGCATGATATATACCCACAATAATGCGGGTATATATAGATTAACCTTAAAAAAGCTGAAGAAAACCTTAGAGAAATATAACGTGTCAGATTTGCTTTTTGTAAGTAAACAAGGAATATCGATAGATAAGCAAAAATGCAAATGTGATTTATATGATTTTTTTAAAGGCGATAAGAATGCGGTTTCTCAATATTTCGGAGAATATTTGACGGATTATTCTTGGGGTGAAAAAACAAATGCGAAATTATTTTTTTCTAAAAATAATAAGAATAAAAGCTTTATGTACGAATGAAAGCGAATTAAAAAACAAATAACGGTCTGAATATATCGGATCGTTATTTGTTTTAATCATATCATTTCCATATATTTTATACACCGCGGCTACACCATGTAAGTTGTAAAATATCACTGATTATTTAAATAGGTAGTATATCGATATTTAAATAAATAAGTAACATTTGATTGCCGGATATGGAAATGGGGGAGTTTATTAATTATGCAAAATAAATGTTTGACTGAAAAAAGAAAGGGGAAAGAAAAAGTAAATTATGAATAAAAGAAAAATAAAAGATAAGTATTTTATTGAAAGACTGATAAAGGTTTGTACAGCTTTTTTAATGATATTATCAGTGTTTTTTGTGAATAAAAAACTTATCGTTAATGAAGTGCATGCGGAAAGTAATACCCGTATAGAATATGCGGAAGTTATAGAGGAAAAATATAAAAGCATTACCGTTAGTGCATCTTGGGTTATGATGTTAGGAGGCTCAGGAATGCACAGCTGGAATTGGGCTTGGGTAGATTTAACATCCATGACAGCAGGTATGGATGATATGGATTGGCATAAATGGGAGCACTTAATATGGGAAAATGACAGCTCTGCAATAGTAAGCGATACTAGAGTAGGTGGCGGTTGGGTAGTAACCGGCACTACAATCGAAGAAACTCATACTTTTTCATATAATGATAATCTTGTATCAACGGGAGTTATCCATAAGAACGCTGAAGCAATAAGTTTAGCGGGAGCTGATTTACATCCGAGTGTAAGCTATGATTTTTATAGAGGATCTCCGGAAACCGGTACAGGAAATACTACAGGTAGTTATGATATTGTTTATGACGGAGGGGTATCAACCTTTAATTTTAATCATAACAGTACTCGGACTACGGAAGAACCGGTTCTTAGAATTTATGCAAGTGGCGCATGGGAAAGTCCACGTATGGATTGGGGCGGTGGCAAGCTGACTAATGTTGATAAAAAAGAGATAACTTCAGCTGAATATATGGTTGAAAGAAAGAAAACCACTTACCAAAGAACTGTAACTGATTATTATACGCCTAAAGTAAAGATAGGTACGGGCACAGAGGTAGGCGGTCAAATTGTCGCAAGTGCCACATCCGGTACAACCGGAACTACAGCTCCCGATATAGAGGTTCTTGTAGGCAGTACATGGACGCAAAATATAGCCCTTGCAGATGTGATTTCCGTTAAATCCGGCTACACCAATACACCATACAACGGTTATGGCGGAACATATCCGGGAACTTTCAGCGTGGATGACAGCGCAATAACCGCAGTATTGGTAGGCGGCAAGTTTGCGGTTTCATCTCTAAATCAAGCGTATGAAATTTCATATAAGGCGGTTGACGCCGACGGTACATGGACAGTCGTAAAGAGAAAAGTGGTGGTAAAATCTTCTTTGCAAAGCAACAAAAACGCCAATGTTAGTGAAACTAAACCGGGGGATATTTTTACATACTATATTCCGATAAAAAATAATGCGGTGCCGGCAACTGTGGATGTTACGGATACCATACATAGCGGTTTGGAAATTATAAGTGCGAGTAATGGCGGAGTTGTTGCGGGGCAAACAATAACCTGGAGTAATTTGAACGTTCCCGGTGAATCGTCAGGAGTTGCTGGAGAATTGATCCTTTCCGTTGTCGTGAAAGTGAAACCGGATAATAACGGAATACCTTGGAAAACAAATGCTCCTTATGACACATTGGATAATACGGCAACCGTTACGGAAAAAACCGATCCTTTAAATCCTGTTGTTACAAATCCATCTACACCGGGACCGCAGGTGGTTCCTGATAAAAAGGACAAGGAAGTAACATCAGCTCCTACAATGGGGGCATACTATAATATCGGTGATACGATAAGTTATAAAATTAACTTTAAAAACGAAGACGGTACGGTCAAGGATATAAAAATTACCGATGATGTGCCGTTAAATACCGAACTTGTAAGCGGCAGTGCCAAGGCTTATAATTCATCAAGCGTTCTTATCGCATCCGCAAATATCACGGAGGGCAGTACGATTACATATACAATACCTAATGTAGCTGCCGGTGACAGCGGTTATGTAGTGTTTGATGTCAAGGTTAAGGAAAATGCCTTCGGAACTACAATCAAAAATAAAGCAAAGATAGTTATCGGCAATGATAATGTGGTAATTACCACAAATACAACCGAAAGTCCGATTGTTAATAAAAAGTCGTCGGCCAACTTGAGTTTTGCGTCCGAGGGTGAGGCTAATCAGGGCGGAATAATTAAATATACGATAAATTATGAGATTCCTGAAGGAAAATCGTCAGTGCATATCAGAGATGATATTCCGACCAATGCGTTATATGTTTCCGGTTCAATTGTCGGAGCGGGTGGCGATGACAGTGCTATTGTTTCAGGTCAAGGACAACTTAAATGGGATATTACGGGTTTAAATCCGGGCGATAAGGGATCTGTAGGTTTTACAATCAAGGTTCCGAACAATGCAGTAATAGGAACATACATAAAAAACTCTGCTGATATAGGGTACGATATTGATCCGCTTTCCCCGACAAACGAAACAAATGATAAGATTATAGAAGGCTTAAAACAAACCGATAAAACGGAGGTAAAACCGGGAGATATTATTACCTATAAGCTTTTATATCAAAATGCGTCGTCTGTGCCGCAACAAATAACCATTACCGATATAATTCCGGCAAATACAACTTATGTTGAGAACAGTGCAATGACCGATGGAGTTGTTTCCGGTAGCGAATTGGTATTTGACGGCACCAAACTGGTATGGACTATCGATAACGTTCCTTCCGGACATTCCGGAGAGGTAACATTTAAAGTTACGGTTAATAAATCCGCTATGGCGACTACAATCCAAAATATTGCCAATTACGGACCGAATGATCCGACTACGGAAACAAATCCGGTAGAGGCGAAGGTTGTGCCTGCCGTGAAGGAATCAAAGATTGAGGCGGGACGTTTATACGCTGACGATGTTATAGAATATACTATCAATTATAAATTTCCTGACGGGGCAACGTCACTTACATTAACCGATGTTATTCCGGCAAATACGAAATATATAAGCGGAACCGTGTCCGGGGTCGGTGCTGATGACAGCGCAATAGTAAACGGAACCGGAACATTGAAATGGGTAATACCGGGTGCTTCCGGAGATAGCGGAAGTGTCAGTTTTAAGGTGAGAGTGAATCAAAATACTGCAGCGGGTATCGAAATAAAAAATAAAGCTTCATATGATTTCGATGCGGCAAATGATCCGTGGTTTAAAAACGGTGATACAAATGAAACCGTTGATAAGGTTGAGGATGACATAAAGAAACAAACGGAATCCGGAGATCATCATGTGGGCGATATTCTGAAATATGAGGTTGAATTTGAAAATACCGGTTCATCTGAAATAAAAGTTACCGTTACCGACGCTATCCCTGAGGGAACCGTATATGTTCCGGGGAGCGCTAAGGTTTTGAAAACGGACGGCAGTGACTGGGATGACTCAAACGGCGTATTTACAATCAATTATTATGATAATGCGATAGAAAGAATTGTGTTTAAAAGTGATAATTTGGCTGTCGGAGCTAAAGGGAAGGTTTATTTCGAGGTAAGAATAGACGAAAGCGCATTAGGAACGACTGTATTAAACAAAGCGATAATAGATATAGGTGAAGGTTCAAACAGAATAACCTATCATTCCAATACCACTAAAACACCTGT
>JBHAFN010000217.1:0-2962 GCA_041856105.1 Bacillota bacterium | reverse complement strand
AGTGCTCCCGGTTGTGTTGAAATAGAGCGAAGATTAATTGAAGAAATGCATATTCCCGTTTTTCATGACGATCAACACGGTACGGCAATAGTGGTATTGTCAGCATTAATAAACAGCTTGAAGCTTGTCAAAAAAGAAGCTGAGAATTGTAAGGTGGTTATCAGCGGAACCGGTGCTGCGGGAAGTTCAATTATAAGGATGTTGTTTAAATACGGCTTTAAGCGTATTTATGCATTTGATAAAGACGGGATTCTTAAAAAAGATGATGCTGACAGTTATGACAATTTAAAAAAAGAATTATTAAATTATGTGAATTTGGATAATCAAGATTTTTCTTTTGCAAAATCATTTCACAATGCGGATATTTTTGTGGGGGTCAGTGCGGCAGGAATTGTGCATGAGGAAATGATCAAAATGATGAATGAAAAGGCAATCGTTTTTGCAATGGCTAATCCCGAACCGGAAATAGCTTATGATAAGGCTAAGGAAGCGGGAGCCTATATTGTAGGAACCGGTCGTTCCGATAGACCTAATCAAGTGAATAATTTATTAGCATTTCCCGGGATATTTAGGGGAGCGTTGGATGCATTTGCCACAAAAATTGATGATGATGCGAAGTTGGCGGCATCTTTGGCTATCGCCGGGTTAATTGACGAAAAAGATTTAAATGAAGATAATGTAATTGTGTCGGCATTTGATGATCGGGTAACCAAAGCGGTTAGTGAAGCGGTTAAAAAGGCTTGTATAGCTTCTAATAACATTAGGAAGGGGTAATCTATGGAAAATAATACTTTAATGACCGATTTATATGAGCTTACCATGGCTCAAACTTATTTTGACGATAAGGCTTTTGATACAATTGCCTATTTTGACGGATTTTTTAGAAATATTCCGTTTAACAGCGGATACGCAATTATGGGCGGAGTTGATGATATTATCGACTATATTAAAAATTTAAAGTTCTCTAAGGAGGATCTTGAATATTTAAAAAGCACAAGAAAGTTTTCTGATGATTTTTTAGATTATTTGGGTTCCTTTAAATTTAATGGCGATATTTGGATAGTGCCTGACGGTACGGTCATTTTCGGCAATGAAATTTTAATTACGGTTAAAGCCAACTTGATTGAAGCTCAATTAATAGAAACCACCATTTTATCTTTTTTAAACAGCTGTATAAAATTTACTACTGCAGCAAGAAGAATGGTGGAAGCGGCTAATGGCGTACCTATCTTGGAGTTCGGCGCAAGAAGAGCTGACGGTCCCGAGGCGGCGGTGTTGGCCAGTAAATGTGCATATATAGCCGGTTGTATCGGTACTTCTAATGTTATGGCGGGGAAGAAATATAAAATTCCGGTATTGGGGACAATGGCTCATTCGATGGTTTCGGCTGAAGAATATGAGTATGATGCGTTTTTGAAATTTGCGAAATCCTTTCCTAACGATGCGGTATTTTTAATCGATACTTACGATACTATTAAAAGCGGAGTGGTTAATGCGATAAAAGTTGCCAATGACTATTTGATTCCTAACGGTTATCGATTAAAGGGAGTAAGAATTGACAGCGGGGATTTATCTTATCTTTCCAAAAAAGTAAGAGAGATATTGGATGCGGCAGGTATGCAGGATTGTTTAATAACCATCTCTAACGGGATAGATCCAGGTACGATTAACTCCTTAAGAATACAGGGAGCGGCGTTTGATTTGATCGGGGCAGGGGATAACATTGCGGCTCCTAAAGAAAGAGTAGGCGTTGTATACAAGCTTGTGGCTATTGAAAAAGACGGTAAAATAGTTCCCAGAATTAAAATAAGCAATGATGCAATTAAAATAATCAATCCGGGCTATAAAAAGTTGTATCGTTTTTATGATAAAAATACCGGGTTTGCCTTAGGGGATGTGATGGCTTTACATGATGAAGTGATTCCGGGGGATGTGTTTACCTTAATTGATCCTTTAAATGAATTTAATACTACAACGATAACCGATTATATTATTAAGGAATTACAGGTTCCTTTGTTTAAAAACGGAGAACTGGTCTATGAAGATCCGGATATTTTCAGTAAGCAAACCTATTGCAATTTCCAAATAGGGACCATTTATCCTGAAATTAAGCGTTTGGTAAATCCGCATCAGTATTATGTTGATTTAAGCAGAAAACTGTTGGATCTTAAAAAAGAACTTATTTATAAATTTAAACAAAATACGGGGGTAAAACAATGAAAGAATTCGGATATGTCAGAGTAGCTGCCGCTAATCTGGATTTAAAAGTTGCCAATCCCGCATATAATTTAATCGATCTTAAAAAGAAAATTGATGAGGCCGTAGAAAATAAGGTTGATGTATTGTGTTTTCCTGAGCTTTGTTTGAGCGGGTATACCTGTAATGATTTATTTGAACAGGATCTTTTACTGGAAGAGTGTTTAAACGCTTTAAAAGAATTGGCAAAGTATTCAATCGGTAAAGATTTGGTTTTTATAGTGGGAACACCTTTAAAAATAGGCTCAAGTTTATTTAATTGTGCGGTGGTAATTAAAGACGGAATTTATTTGGGGATAACTTGTAAGACTTATCTGCCTAATTATCGTGAATTTTATGAAAAAAGATGGTTTGAATCGGGCAATAATTTAGCTGTTGATCAAATTGTTATCGATAATCAAACGGTTGTGTGCGGAATTGATTTATTATTTAGAAGCGGGAAATTATGCTTCGGAATAGAGATTTGTGAGGACTTATGGAGTGTAAATCCTTTAAGTAATGAAATGGTGTTGAACGGGGCTAACGTAATTTTTAATCCTTCCGCCAGTAATGAAATAGCGGCGAAAAACGCTTATCGAAAAGAACTTGTAAAAATGCAAAGTGCCAAGGGGATTTGTGCTTATGTTTATATTTCTGCCAATGCCAATGAAAGCAGCACGGATTTATTGTTTTCCGGAGCCGGGTTTATATTTGAAAACGGAACATT
>JBHAFN010000216.1:0-6583 GCA_041856105.1 Bacillota bacterium | reverse complement strand
CTCCTACAAACCCTTTAACATCACCGTTACCTTTAGCCTCCGCCATAACGGTTCCTAAAGGACCACCGCCGTTTATATTGACAATAATCTTTTCATCATCACTTTTAAGCATACTGCCCATAATCGCCGTAATACCTAAAACTCTGCCTAAAGCCGCAGATGCCGTAGGCCATAAATCATGTTGAATTCTTGCCGCCTCAACTATATCCGTAGAATCCAAACAATAAATTCTGACCATATCCTGAAAAGCCGTACCGACAATTATTTCACTCATCTATTTCACTCCTCTTATCAATTTCAAATTAATTCCCGCCATTTTTCTGGCATCAATCTTTAAACCCCTTCGATCATATGTAAGCAAACCATTGATTTCACCCTCCACATCGCTAAGCTGCGTATAAACACAAACACTCAACCCTTGCTTAACGCAAGGATAAATCTCATTACGATAAAGGTTAAACAAACTCTCTTCCAAACTTTTTTTATCTTTAAAGCTCTTATACCCGAAAGGTTTATCAATAACACTGTTCTCTTTAACCAAATAAGCAAAACCGCCGAATTCACTAATACTGTTAATCCTTCTTAAACTGTCTTCCTTATGTTTAATTTTTTTAAAATAAATATGTCTGCTGTAAAAATCCCCCAATCCCTGATCATACCAACCGCTTGCATGATCAATCAATCGGGAATTATCTATTTTTTTAATAAAATCAACTACCTCCGCAGAATCAAATTGCCCCCACCCTTCATTAAAAGGCACCCAACAAACAATACTGGGATTATTATAAAGAGTTAAAATCATATCATTCAATTCTTTATAAAACATTCTTCTGCCGTTTTCATTTTCTCTTTTAAAGAATTTATAATTACTGTCGATTTCTTTGAAATTAAATAATCCCTTAAGCTGTCTAAGGCTGAACAATTCACTAAACCCTCCCCCGCTGACCATATCTTGAAAAACAAGAATCCCCATTTTATCACAAAGATAATAGAAACGTCTGTTTTCCTGTTTAACATGTTTTCTAAGCATATTAAACCCCATCCTTTTAGCAACCGTAATATCAAATATCATCGCTTCATCACCGGGAAAAGTATAAACACCGTCCGAGATGTACCCTTGATCCAAAATCCCGCTCAAAAACAAAGGATTGTTATTCAATGCAAACCTGACCTTACCATCTTTATCCAAAACTTTAGACACCTTTCTCATTCCGAAATAAGATTTTATCGTATCTCTTTCCGTTTCCACATAAACATCATATAAAAAAGGATCCTCCACACTCCACGGATGAATTTCATCAAAAATAAACTCCACCGAATTTTCCCCGGTAATATCTCTTTTAATGATTTTTCCGTTTTCGCTGATTACAATTATGGCCTGATTAAAATTACCCACTAAAGAAATAACCACTTTCTTATTATCAAAATCAGTCGTATAAAAAATATCTTCGATAAAATCATCACTCACATCTTCAAGCCATACGGTTTGCCAAATACCGGCAACAGGTGTGTACCAAATCTGTTTAGGATGTATTTTCTGTTTACCGTAAGCATAAATACCTTCTTCGGTATAATCCTTCACTTTAACGACCAATTCATTATCTTTTGCAATAATATTGCTTACATCAAAAGAGAAAGGATTATAACCTCCCTCATGTTCACCAAGAAATACTCCGTTTAAATAAACCCAACATACCTGATCAACAGCCTCAAAATGCAGAATGGTTTTTTGGTTTTTTTTATCATATCCGAAGTTTTTTCTATACCACAACTCCTGAGTAGGTAATAATATATCTCTAACGTTAGACAAAGTTGACCCCACCCCGAAAGGAACCACAATTTTTTTCCATTTTGAAGAAAGAGATTGTCCGCTTTCAACTATCTGATAATCCCAAATACCGTTAAGATTCACATAACTATCCCTGATCAGGTTAGGTCTTGGATACTCTTGTAGCGGTTTCTCTTTATTAATTGATTCACCCCATTTAGAATATAATGTCATAACTGCCCCTTTACCGTTTACCATAATTATACCTTAAATACATCTAAATATAATGGCTTAATTATTAATTTAATTACATATAATCCATAAAATAAAACACGAATAAAAAATCATAGAACCGATTTTATATCAACTCTATGATTTTCTTCTGTAATTTCCGTATTTTAACGATCCTAAATGACATAATATTTCCGCAATACAGACTATCTAATATAAATATTCATCAATCATTTTTGAACGATTTATCATCGCTTTATATAATGCACAATTTTTTAACAATTCATCATGTTTTCCGATAGCTTCAACTTTCCCGTTATCAAGCAGAACAATTTTATCCGCTTTTTCAACGGATTTTAATCGGTGAGAAACAACTATTACCGTTTTATTTTTAATAAGCTTATTCAAGCTTTCCTGAATATCCATTTCGTTTTCAACATCAAGAGAAGCACTGATTTCATCAAGTAAAATTATTGAAGCGTCCTTTAACATCGCTCTGGCTATGGAAAGTCTTTGTCTTTCACCACCGGAAAGCTTCGTTCCGTTTTCACCGATCAACGTATTATATCCGTTAGGCAATCGGTTAATAAACTTATCGCAGTTGGCGTTTTTAGCTGCCTGAATAACCTCTTCATCGCTGGCGTCTTTTCTTCCTATCCTTATATTTTCCATTACCGATGTATTAAATAAGGTAACATCCTGAAAAACCACGGAAATATTCTTAAATAAATATTCAACATCCAATTTTTTTATATCATTATTGCCGATTAGGATTTCTCCTTCATCATAATCATACAATCTGGATATCAAGCGCAAAGCGGTAGTTTTCCCACAACCGGAAGGTCCGATAATGGCGGTAACTTCGTTTTGATTGGCATTAAAGCTGACCTTATCAATAACCTTTCCGTCATTATTATAAGAAAAACTTACGTTTTTAAAATGAATGTTAAAATCACTTAAATCATGTTCATCACCATGTTGTATTTCGGTATCATAAAGCTCGTTCAATCTCTTTACTCTTGAATCTATATACAAAACTTCGGCAATACTTGCATATAACGAATTTACTCCGTCAATAATTCTGGTAGCCGCAAGGATATACCCGAACAAATACAATAAGCTTATTTCCTTGTTATAGTAAAGAATTCCACCCACAAGAATGGTTGCTCCTAAAGAAAACCTGATAATTGACGAAGCTAAGTTTAACGGTAAGGCTTGAGCAATTTCGGTTTTAATATGCAGTTGTTCCGTATCATCTATGGCTTTATAAACATTTGCCAATGTATCTTTATCAAGATTATAGCTTCTGATTTCCTGTTGTAATTCAACCGTTTCCTGAAATATTTCCGAGTTTTCTCTTAACCTGCCGAAATATTTGGTTGTTTCTTTGATCTGATTCTTTTTGGACAACAAATACAAAAATCCGCTCAACAATATCGGTAAAACTATTGCCAAACCCAATTTAAGATTACCTGCCAAAAGCATAATCCCAACCAAAATAAAGAACGGTATAAACCCGAATATTTCCGGAATGGAATGACACAATGCATGTTCTATATCAGCCACATCCTGCATAATGGTTTGCGACAAATCACTTAAATTGTGCTTGGAAAAATATGATAAAGGTAAGCTTTTTAATGTATCCGCAATATTAATTCTTATATTTTTAGCTTCCTTATATGTTTCATTATATGTCGTATTATATGAAATATTGGTAGGAATATACATTATAAACATGATTACGATTATCCATAAAAGATATTCTACATAACTTGCCTTATCAATATTGTCGATGTAATAAATCAACAACATTGTCGGCAACATGTAGCTAAGATATTTAAAAAAGATAAATATCGAAGAAATAAGCGTTCCTTTGGCTCCGGTATCGGTTAATGCAAACCATCTTTTTAGTTTATTTATCATATATCCTCCAATCATTGGCTTTTTCAAATTGATCCTGTAAATCCTTATATCTGCCGTTTAATTTCATCAATTCTTCATGACTGCCTCTTTCAATTATTTCTCCGTTTTCAACAAACAATATTTCATCAACATTCTTTATGGAACTTAAACGATGAGCAATCATTATAACCGTCTTATCCTTCATCAATTGCGAAAAGGCTCTTTGAAGTTCAAATTCGTTTTCCGGATCGGTTGCGGCACTGGCTTCATCCAAAATTATTATCGAAGCATTTTTCAATATAGCTCTGGCAATGGCAATTCTTTGTACCTCTCCACCGGAAAGATATACGCCTTTTGCCCCGATCATTGTATTTTCTCTTGTTGCAAATTTATCCAATATATCATCACAACGGGCATCTTTCAGCGCCTTCATCACCTCTTCATACGACGCATTTTTATTGCCGAGTAAAACATTTTCATATATTGTCTTTTTAAATAATTTAGAGTTTTGGAAAACAAAGGCAATATTATCCATAACGGCTTCTTTATCATACTCGCTTATTTCTCTTCCACCGATTTTTATCTTTCCATCGTTAACCGGATAAAAGCTTGAAATAAGTTTTGCGATGGTGGATTTCCCCGAACCGGACGGTCCGACAAGTGCATAAGTTCTTTTTTCTTTAAGCGTTAAGTTCAGATTTTGTAAAACATAATCTTCTTCGTATTTAAAACTTACATTTTCAAATTCAATATCGAAGTTTTTAAATTCTTTAACATTACCATATTTGACCTTTTTATTTTTCATATCTTCAAAAAGGTTTTCTAAACTTGAAATAACCTTTTTCGCCTGAAAATCATACATGCTTACATACATTATTCTCATAAAACAACCGAATAAGGCGCCGGAAAAACAGGCGAAGATAATCAGCTTAGCGATGATCAGATTAACATCGGCATTGTTGTTTAAATAGTAAATGGCAAAAGGTATCGTAATCGCCACAATAATATTGAAAGTAATCTGAAACATCACATAAGGAGTTCGGCAAGATTTAGAATAATCAAAAGCATATCGAGAATAATCCGCCACCGTATTGTAAAAGTTTTTAAAAGAATCGATACTTGCTCCGAATATTTTAATAACCTGCATACCCCTGACATATTCAACAGCCTCGGCATTCATTTTATCAAGAGAATTCATGTATATTTCCATAAACTTCTTCTCTCCCATCATAGACGCAAGCTGTCCGATTCCGATTAATAAAAACAATATTATTAACACTCCCAGTTTTATATCAATATAAAAAACAAGTAACAGCATGAATAAAGGTACCGTAACGGCTACAACCAAATCCGGAATTAAATGAGCAATTATCATATGGGTTTGAACGGCATTATCATCAATAAGTTTTCTTATTTTCCCGGATAAATTTAAATCAAAAAACGTAAATGATGCATTAAGTAAATTACTGATGCCCTTTTTTCTGAAATTACTTTCTAATCTGAATGCCAAAAGATGTGAACACCACAATGATAAAAAGTACGCCAGAATATATCCCATAAACAATACAACGATGTAAACGGAATAATTTATCGCTTTACCTGCATTCCCATTTAGTATTTCCATCAAAAATAACCACAAATACCAAAAAGGCAAAACAAGCAATATTGAAGACATAACCCCAAAAAAGATAGATAAAAACAAATAATTCCTCTTTTCCGGAGCATATTCAACTATTTTATTATATATATTCAAAATATTATCCTCCTTCAGTTAGCTAAAGCTAACTTTGATTATACTCTTTTTTGCTTTTTATGTAAACATTCCAAAAGATTGCCAAGCAAAACAGAAAGCGTTTTGGCAAGGAGTTTGTATGATTTATTACCGATTTTTCTTTTTAAATTTTGAAAAAAAACAGCAACGCTATCTAATAAGTTACTGTTTCTCAAACTATTATATTCAATTAGATAAACCGGAATTTGTTGCCGCCTTCTCTTCTCAATTTCTGTCACCGAAAGTCCATGTGATCCAGAGTTTCTTTAGGGGGTATGTTCGTTACAGCAATAGTCGGTGATATGCCATTCGCCATTACTGTCGGTGAATATTCTGGCAAGAACACCGATATCGGAATGAATCACCCAGCAGCTATTTACCCCGGTATAAGGAATCGGCCAATCTTTACCGTTTCCACCGTGCAAAATGGCATGCAACAGTTCTCCGAGCGTAGCGTTGTCCTGTAGTTCAATTGTATATTCACCATTTCCGGCATCATCACCCATACATACCGATACTCTGCGAAATGAAATTGTAACCATGTCCCCCCATCCTTTCTCACAAACTCCCATTTATTTCACTAAATATTTATACTAACATCAAAATTTAACAACAGACAAGAACAAATACAATCTGACAGAGAACCAAGAAAATACATCTTTACGATCCACCACCCTACCAAAACAAAATGGTTTGACGGATATACTCTCTCATCTCATAAAAGAATATACAGATAACAGCAATATAGATTTAGAAAAACATATTGAAAGCTGTCAATTTCTTAAAGAGAAAATATTACATCATCAGAATAAAAAGAAAGCATATCGGCATTAAAAGATAGGAACGGTAAGACCACAAGTGCCTTAAAAGATATTGTGAAGAAAATCAATGACAAAGTACAACTTATCGAT
>JBHAFN010000215.1:0-3141 GCA_041856105.1 Bacillota bacterium | reverse complement strand
GAAGAAGCTACTCATAACAAAACACGAAAATTACATTCGGGGAAAGGAACATTTCAAAGGATTGTACAGAATATTGATAATGCGATTTTTAAATTACAGGATTGCCAGTTTCTTATCAGAGTAAATATTAATAATGATAATATAGATGAATATATAAGTTTGTGTAAGAAATTTAAGAAACGTTGGAATTCTAAAAATGTACATATTTATCCTGGATTTATAAGAGAGGAGACTAAGGATGGGCGATCTTTATGCTCAAAATGTATACATCCATATTCTGTAATACCCTTATATGATTATTTTAATAGGTGTGGGGTTGAGACTGAATATTATCCTGAAAGACTTCAAAAAGGATGTATGATTAATTCTGTCAATTCCTACATAATAGGTCCCGAAGGGGAAATTTATAAATGTTGGAATGATGTCTCAAATAAGGAAAAAGTTATTGGATTTATTAATAAAAAAGAAATCATAAATAAGACTCTTTTTTATAGGTATATGATAGAATTATCCCCTTTTGCCGATGAGACATGCCGGAACTGTAATTTGTTTCCCATTTGTACCGGAGGATGTGGTTGGTATAGATATAAGAATAAATATGAGAATGGTTCGTTTGATCTTTGTTCCATATATAAAGAAAAGGAGCAATTAGAAAAAGCCCTCCTTTATTCAGTAAAAACGCGGTAATAAATTAGTTGGTAAAATGAATAGAGTAATAATTTCGTTAGTTTTGCTTTCATTTCAATTTCCTGTTTTAACTCAGATAAAAGGGGTGGTAGTTGATGATAGTGATACTCCTATCGAATTTGTAAATGTATCTTTGCATAGATTTCCCGATTCTGTATTAATATCGGGAGCCGTAACAGACAGATACGGAGCATTTACCATTGAATCAAATACTACAGAGAATGTTTTTCTTCGGGTTTCAATGTTAGGTTATGAAAGTGTAACTCTTACAAACATTGGCAAATCGGATTCGGATACAATTGTCCTATCCGAATCGTCTCAATGGTTAAGCGATGTGCTAGTCAAAGCTAATCGCCCTCTGCATAAAATGGAGTCTGATGGATTAGCCACGATAATAGAGAATTCCGTTTTAAGCCATTTAGGTACAGCCAATGATGTATTGGCTCAACTACCGTTTATAAAAGGGGATAACGGAAAATATACCGTTTTCGGAAGAGGCACTCCGCTTATTTATCTAAACAACCGACCGCTTCGGGACAATGATGAGTTGAAGCAATTGAAAAGTTCGGAAATAAAAGAAGTGAAAATAATTTTAAATCCGGGAGCACAATACGATGCCTCCATAGGGTCTGTTATCCGTATTACGACCATAAAACCGGTGGGTGAAGGATTAAGCGGTTCACTCTATACTTTTGTACGACAACGGCGGCATTTCGACCATTACGAATACTTAGACTTGAATTATCGCAAAGATAAGTTAGACCTTTTCGGCAAAATCAGCTACGACAAAACCGCGTATGAACAGAACCAAAAAAATGAAACAATTTTAAACTTAGATAATAAATATATCACCGGAGATAATAAAAAAATGAAAGCCGGTTTTCATTCTTGGGCTGCAACAATAGGCGCCAATTACGCGTTTCTTCCCACTCACTTAATCGGATTACGATATGTGTATTCCCGATCTCCGAGAGATAATTGGAATTTTAGCGGAAAAACCCTTCACTTTATCAATGAAGAAAATGATAATAATTACACATCAACCAACCTGACCGATAGAAAAAATCACCGACATTACCTGAATACATATTATCATAACGAATTGAAAAATAAAACAACGATACATTTTGAGGGCGATTTTATAAGAGGAGGAAGTGCAGCCGAGCAGTCGTCGGATTATAAAAATCTTGGAAACAACGAAGCGATATTTGTAAAAAGCAATAGCGAAACGGATTATTCCCTTTATGCAGGAAAACTTGTGATAGAAAAGCCGTTAACCGCTGGAAGAATAAATTTTGGGAGTGAAAGTTCATATACCGGTAATAATCAATCGTACGAAATGCTAAATAAGAATATCTCGGAAGATCTGCCTTCTAATAAAGATAAATCCAAACAATTTTTAATTGCAGCTTTTATTACCGTTGATTATACTTGGAATAACTTCTCGCTAAATGCCGGATTAAGGTACGAACATATTGATTTTAAATATTACTATAATAACGAATTAAGCAAAATACAAAGCCGTATTTACAACAATTGGTTCCCGTCCTTGACTTTTTCTTACAAGACCGATTATATAAACATGGCATTAGGATATAAAACGATAGTGCGTCGTCCCAATTATTACAATTTAAGAAGTTCTATTACATACAATAGCCCGTATGACTACGAAGGAGGAAATCCCTCATTAAAACCCATGTTTGCAAATAAATTGTCACACACATTCGGATGGAAAGATTTACAAATGGAAGTTTCGTATAATTGGTTCGAAGACAATTTACTTTTTATAGCAGAGCAGTTTAAAGATAAGCCTGTGACTCTTTTTACTATGATAAATCTTCCGTATAGCGAAAGATTGGATGTTTACGTAAATTATTCACCTACCATAAAATTTTGGAAACCTACATTTGCTGTCGGTTTTTATAAACAAAATCTCTATTTTAAAAACCAAACCTACAACAAACCCCATTACTCATACATGTGGAATAATATAATTCAGTTACCTAAAGACTTTCAACTGGCTTTAAATATGCGGGGGAATCTTCGAGGTAATCTCGATATCTCAATATACAAACCTGCATTTCGCACCGATATTAAATTGAGTAAAAGGTTTTATGACAATAAATTAAGTGTTGTGTTAAACGCCACGGATATTTTTGCTACAGATTTGGAGAGGTGGTCGATGAACACAGATGTTGTAGATTATAATAAATGGAACGATGGAGATAGGAGAGGATTCAGCCTGCAACTGACATATCGGTTTAATCCCTCAAAAACCAAATATAAAGGTCAAGGAGCATCTGGTGAGATAAACAGATTGTAATCAATCATGAATTTCCCCTTCACCCGTCAACCCGACGCCATGGACTGCGGCCCCGCCTGCCTGTCCATGATTTCCGAACACTACGGCAAGCGCTACACGCTGGAGTATCTGCGCGAAAACTGCTTTATCGG
>JBHAFN010000214.1:0-3468 GCA_041856105.1 Bacillota bacterium | reverse complement strand
CAGATTAAAATCACCCATAACGGTATGTTTCAAGGCACTGGCGGCTACCGCAAATTCCAAGGCATCCAAACGAGATTCTTTAGTCAATAAACCGTGAATAATCCCGCCGGAAAAAGAATCGCCGCCGCCAACTCTGTCAACAATGGGGTTGATGTCATAGCGTTTTGACTCATAAAAATCCTTCCCGTCATATAATAACGCTTTCCAGCCGTTATGAGTTGCCGAAAAAGATTCTCTTAATGTGGAAACCACTATTTCAAAATTAAAGGTTTTTGCCATTTGTTTAAAGATTTCTTTATAACCCTCGGCATCGGTTTTTCCCTTTTCAACATCGGCATGCGGTTTAAAACCTAAGGTAAGTTCGGCATCTTCTTCGTTTCCGATACAAACATCGACATAGGCCATTAAAGGACGCATAATACTTATTGCTTTTTCACTTGTCCAAAGTTTTTTTCTGAAATTCAAATCTACCGAAACCTTAACGTTGTGTTTTTTTGCCGCGATACAGGCAAGCTTGGTAATTTCTGCGGCTTTATCGGAAATGGCAGGGGTAATTCCGGACCAATGGAACCAATCGGCATCTTTCATGATTTCGTCAAAGTCGAAATCATGAATATCGGCTAAGGAGATTGCCGAATTGCTGCGATCATAAATTACCTTGGATGGTCGCATGGAAGCACCGGTTTCCAAAAAGTAAATTCCGATTCTTTCTCCGCCTCTGGCGATATAATCGGTTTTAACACCATATTTTCTTAAAGCGTTTACGGCTGATTGACCGATTTCGTGTTCAGGCAGTTTTGTAACAAAGTAAGCATCATGTCCGTAATTGGCTAGCGATACCGCAACATTTGCTTCTCCGCCGCCATAAACGGCGTCAAATGAATCTGACTGAGTAAATCTTGAGTTCAGCGGTGTGGATAGTCTGAGCATTATTTCTCCTAAAGTAACTATTTTCATATTTTCCTCCTAGTCGTTATTTATCAAATGGATGGCAAAGCCTCCGATTTCTTTTTTGAAATAAGTAAATTTCACGTTATTGTTCTCATCATATTGCGTGGTATCTTCGTCAAATTCATAACCTAAGGCTTCAAAATATCTTTTTGCCCGATTGCATCTGTCTACACCAAGGGCAATATGTCCGTTTGCTCCTTTGAAATTGTTATGATTCATTACTTCAATCAGGCTTGACGCAAAGTAGCCTTTGGAAGTTTCTTTGACGTCTGCCTGTAATAATTTGGCGAATTGTTCAGCTATTTCCTTACTGTTTTCAGTATTTACACCTACATGTTTTAAGCGGATGTTAAGCATATTTTTAACCGCAATTTTCGTCAATTCTTCAATCTTGGCAAAGTCTTTGTTTTCAATGGCTTTCTTATCAATCATCCAAGTACCGCCGCAAGCGACAATTTTAGGATTGGCAAGATACTTGTTTAAATTTTCCGCATTGATTCCGCCGGTAGGCATAAACTTTAAAGTATTATAAGGTGCACTTAAGGCATTGATCATTTTTAAACCTCCCAATTGTTCGGCAGGGAAGAACTTAACTACATCCAAGCCGAATGATAGAGCGACTTCAATATCGGAAGCGTTGGATACCCCGGGAATTATCAAAATATTTTTTTTAAGACAATATTTGACAATTTCGGGATTTAAACCGGGAGATACGATGAATTCGGCTTTGGCATCTATTGCTTCGTCAACCTGTTTTTTTGTTAAAACGGTACCTGCGCCGATAATAATTTCGGGACAAGCCTTTTTCATTTCGATCATGGCATCATGAGCACAGGCGGTTCTGAAAGTTACTTCGGCAACCGGAAGACCGCCGTTACACAATGCTTGGGCAAGCGGGGCGGCATCTTCGACGTTATTCAGGGCAATAACGGGAACAATACCAATGCTTTGAATTTTTTTCAATAATGCGTTCATTTTATCCTCCTTCGGTATTTAGTAAACCGATACACCATTAATTTAACCTTCCTAAGGAAGATTGTCAACAAGAAAATATAAATTGAAAAATTTATTTTAAATTAAAAAATGATACATAAAGTACCATTAATTTGTTTCTCTTTCCATCAATCTGGTTTCAACAAGACTTTTTTTAGGCACGATTTCTCCGTTAATCGCATCCATAAGCACTTTAACGCTTAAGAAGGACAGATCCTTGATATTCGGATCGATGGAAGAGATTTCCGGATTTGTACAGAGGGATAATTTGGAATTGTTATAGCCGATAATCCTTAATTCTTCAGGAACCTTTACTTTATTGGTTAAAGCGTATTTAAGGGCACCGACCGCAATCTCATCATCAGCACAGATAATTGACGTAAACGGAATGTTTTTTTCTTTGATTTTTTCCAAGGTTTTTTTTACGTCATATAAATCACCGCTGGTTTTTTGAATGTAATCCCGAATGTTTTTCTTATGGTGGAGCAGGGCATCTTCGAAACCTTTTAATTTTTGTTCGGCGGAATAATTTAAATTACGATATAAATAAATAATATTTTTTTGATCGTCTTCAATAAGTTTGGAAGTTACATCGAACATTGCCTGATAGTCATCCGACAAACAGCATGATATGTTTTCGCCCTCAACATAACCGTTCATCATGACGATGGGAATTTTTTTTGCCGCATCTCTTATGTATTGATTGTCTTCGTTTTTACTTTCTACATAAGATGAACCGAGTAATACAACCCCGTCAACTCTTTTAGTGAGCAATGATTCCAAATTTTTAATCTTATTTTCCAAGGAAGAACCCGTAAAAATCAAAATAGAATCATATCCGTTTTCTCTAATGTTTTTGACAACGTAATAAATGGCTTCGGTGAAATAATAATCATCAATATCGACACATAAAATTCCTATTGTTTTCATGCTGTCCAAACCGAGCCCTCTGGCAAAGGCGTTCGGTTTATATCCGGACTGCTCAATTACTTTTAAAACTTTTTTTCTGGTGGCGGGGGATACATGGATTGACCCGTTTAACACTCTGGAAACGGTAGCGATTGAAACATTGGATTTTTTGGAAATATCATAAATATTCATAGTTCAAACTCCATATTTATATGTAAATACTATCATTTATACTGCAATTATAAGGCTTATATGGCTAAAAGTAAATAAAATTGTAAGCGGTTAAATAACCCTTGACAAAGCTGTTTTTTGGATTTATATTGCATATGTAAGTACTTACAAACATTTTTGTAAACGAGGTGGAAGATGGAACTTATTAATAAAACTTTAAGTGGGTTTCAAACTAGAGATATTAAGGTTGTTCAATTCGGGGAAGGCAATTTTTTAAGAGGTTTTGCGGATTATATGATTGATATTGCCAACAAGAAAAATCTTTTTAACGGCAATATTGTTTTAGTAAAACCGGTTGCCTATGGCGATGTGGAAAGGTTTAATAAGCAGGAATGTCAATATACGGTTTTACTAAGAGGAATAATTGAGGGAAAAGATTATGTT
>JBHAFN010000213.1:0-2698 GCA_041856105.1 Bacillota bacterium | reverse complement strand
CGTTTCAAAGTTGTTGAAAGTTCTTTGAATTTCTTTGTTTAAATTTTTATCCTGCATAACAATCTACCTCTTCAATATAATAGCACTATTTTTAAAAAGATTACATTGTTTGACTTTTAAAAAAATAAAAAGTATAGTGGTGCCTTGGAGGAAAATATGAAAAAATTTCTTAGTTATATTTTAATCGGCGGAATGTTATGTTCGTTGGCGGCTTGTACAAACATTTCAGGTACGGTTGAAAGCACACCGGAAACAACTACAAGTACCGAAACGGTAAGCGACGTAAAATACAAGGCGGGAACCTATACGGGAAGCGCTGAAGGCAAAAACGGGACAATCACCTTGGAAGTGGTATTGTCCGAAACCGAAATAGTGAGCATTACCGTAATCGAAGAAAATGAAACTCCCGATTTGGGAGGGAAAGCTTTATCGACTATGTTGCCGTTGATTGTCGAAAGTCAATCCGTTGATGTGGATACTATGTCAGGCGCAACCATAACAAGCAAGGCGATTATTGAAATCGTTACTAAAATTTTAGCTGATGCGGCTGTATAACCCGGGATATTTCGGGTTGTTTTTTTGAAAATTATCATTTTTTATGAAATTTATTTTCAAATTATGAAAAATATATTTGACATTTTCAAATCTTAGGGATATATTATGTATTAAATTCGATGAACAAAAGAGTAGGCTTTTTATTTCCATAAGCGAGAGCGGGCAGAGTGTAAGCCGCTTGGTAACTTAAAAGCTGAAGCGCATTTGGGAGAAGTTTTGCTGAAAAGAGTAGGTGAAAACGGTAGTTCCGTTATAACTTCAAGTGGTTATTTTAAATAACAACAAGAGTGGTACCGCGCTAGTCGTCTCTTTTAGAGATGACTTTTTTGTTGGAAAGGAGTTGATGCCCATGAATTATGATCGAAGATTTAAGTTGATTAATATTTCAGGAGGAAAAGTAAATGAAAAAACTTATTTTAATTTTTGGGTTGCTGATGTGTGCTTGTTCAACTCAAAAAACTACAACCGCTGCCAACAAACTTGAAGAAATTTTAGCCAAGGGAACGTTGGTGGTCGCAACTTCGCCCGACTATGCTCCGCTAGAATTTTTGGATGAAAATCAAAATCCGGTCGGTTCGGATATGGAACTTGCCAAATATATTGCCGAGCAATTGGGAGTTGAGCTGAAAATAGAAACGATGGAATTTGCCGGTACTTTAACCGCCGTGGATACCGGAAAAGCCGATTTGGCTATTTCGGGATTCGGCTGGAAGGAAGATCGGGCGTTAAATTATGAATTATCCATCGGTTATAATAACGAAGATCAAACCGATGCCAATTGTCATACGATTATAGTTAATGTTAATGATCTTGGCAAATATAACAGTTTAGCCGATTTTAAAGGAACGATTATCGCCGCTCAGGCATCATCGCTTCAGGAACAGTATGCCGGCGAACAAATAGAAGATGTTACAATCGAAATCGTTCAAACCATCGATCAGGCATTGTTGGCATTACAATCAGATAAAGTGGATGGGGTTGCGTTAAGCTGTGATCTGGCTAAAGGATATGCCAACAGTATTGAAAATGTAGCGGTTGCTGATGTTCAATTCGATACTTCCGCCAATGATGCCTATGCGGGTAATGTTATTGCGGCTAAAAAGGGAGAAACGGAATTAATAAATAAAATCAATGAAATATTAAATGAAGTCAACAGTCAAGGTTTATATGTAAAGTGGTATAGCGATGCCAAAGCCCTTGCCGAAGAACTGGGAATTGACTTTGAATAGAGGTAATAATGGGGACTCAAGGAATTGTTGAGGTATTTATCGAGTATTTTCCGTTGTTTTTTAACGGGTTGATCACCACTTTGGTTTATGCGTTTATTGCCGTATTGTTGGGCAGTATCTTAGGGGTTTTAATTACAATGATGAGCTTGTCCGGGCTTAAAGCGGTTAATCTTATCGCTTTAGTTTATGTAACGGTATTAAGGGGAACGCCGATATTGGCACAGTTATATATTGCTTATTATTTTTTACCGATGATTTTTCCCGTATTAAATGATTTGCCGAAGAGTTTCACCATTATTTTTGCATTGGTTTTAAACAGCAGTGCTTATGTAAGTGAAATATTCAGAGGGGGAATCAATTCGGTGGATATCGGACAGACGGAAGCCGCAAAATCTTTAGGGATGAGTTCTAAAAATACGATGTTAAAGATTGTTCTTCCTCAAGCGATTAAAAACATTATTCCGTCATTGGGAAACGAATATATTATGATGGTTAAGGAAACATCGCTTGCTTCATCGTTGGCGGTTAGCGAATTGATGTATGTCAAAACGATTTTAGCGAATAAATTTCTGTTTTGGCAGCCTTTAATAATCATTGCCGCAATATATTTGTTTGTAACGGTATTTTTATCTTATTTGGTAAATTTGTTGGAAAAGAGGATGAATGTAAGTGGCTGAAATTATTAAAGTAAAAAATTTGTCGAAGAGTTTTAATGAATTGAAAGTATTGAACAATATATCCGAAGTTATTCATCAAAAGGAGGTTGTCAGTATCATCGGACCGTCCGGTTCCGGTAAATCCACTTTTTTAAGATGTTTAAATTTTCTGGAAATACCCACCGAAGGTGAAATTTATTTTGAAGGTAAATTGATTAATGATAAAACCGATTTGGCCAAATACAGAAGAAATATCGG
>JBHAFN010000212.1:0-8721 GCA_041856105.1 Bacillota bacterium | reverse complement strand
TATCAAAGTATTTGAAACTTACATATAAATCGTGATCTATAGCATATTGTAATAATTCCAAGTTTTTTAAAAAATCATGATTAACATTTGTCGGATTATAAGGAATAATGTTGTTTAATAACTCTTTTCTTTGATAAATACTCAGGTTTTTTAAAAGTTTTTCGGTTATTTCGTCAATATTTTCTTTAGGAAAAAAGTTCATTGAACTTAAGGAGTCCAAGATTATTTTACACTCCAGTTTATTCAGATTTGTAGATTTTAAATAATATTTTGTGTCTTTTTCTTTTATGGAACAAATAGCATATCCGGCATTTTTTAAGATTTTAATATCATCATAAAGAGCCTTTCTTTCACACTTAATATTTTCTTCATTTAAATAGGAAAATATTTCTTTTAATGAAATCGGATGGTTAATATCGGTATGTTTAATCAATATATCTATTAATTTCAATAATCTTACTTTTTTCATAATAAAAGTATACCAGTGTCCTAAAAAACGGACAATGAATTTTTGGTTTTAAGTTATATTATCCATACGGGAGGTATGTAGCTTATGAAAACCGTTAATAAAGTATACATAAATTTGGGATTAATGATTTTATCCTATGCCTATTGTATTGAACAAATGTTAATACCAAGTCTGATTATAAGTATTTTAAATTTGATTTTAAGTATTGTTTTTTTAAAAAAGAATTTTTTAAGCATAGAAGGAGTATTGATTTACGGATTACTTATAAGTACAACAATATTTTATAATGTTGAAAGCTCATATAGCGGAATACTTATTACTGTAGCCTTTAACAGTTATATATCATATAAATTAAGTATGATTTTTAAAAATACTTTATTATATGAAAATATTTTATTAGGATGGGTTCTGATATATTTAATAATTATTTTCTTAACATTAACTTTTCCCGGATACCGGGCAGCTTATGACAAATTACATCTTTTTATTGCCGTTTCCACATTATTTTTACCTTTAATTTTCAATATTTACTTTTATCGTGTTAAAATAAGTTTTTACAAGGGTGGTAGATATGACACATTTTTTAATAAACATGTTCATTAAAAATAAAGATGATATAAATAATCCGAAAGTTAGGGAAACTTATGGCTTATTAAGCAGTATCGTAGGAATTGTTATTAATATTATCTTGTTTGCTTTTAAATTATTTATCGGAACATTTTCCGGTTCTATTGCCATTACTTCGGACGCTTTTAATAATTTATCGGATTGCGGAAACTCGATAATTACCTTGGTGGGATATAAGCTGGCTTCAAAACCGGCTGATAATGAACATCCCTTCGGTCATGGTCGGATGGAATATATTTTGAGTTTAATTCTTTCCATTGTGATTATTTTAGTCGGATATGAATTATTTAAAAATTCTGTCGTAAATTTATTTGAAAGCAATAAAGTGGTATTCGGTTTTCCGGCGTTTTTTGTACTTATAGGCTCTATATTATTAAAAATCTGGCTTAGTATATTTAATAAAAAATTGGGTAATAAAATATCGAGTGATGCGATGCTGGCAATTTCAAAGGATGCCTACAACGATGTCATTGCGACCACAGCGACATTACTGTCATTGATTTTTTCTCAATTTACCGCTCTTCCGATTGATGCCGTAATGGGAATTTTAGTTTCCTGTTTTATTTTGAAAACGGGATATGAAATTATTAAAAACAGTTCCAGCGTTTTATTGGGAATGAAACCTGATGAAAACATAGTAAACAAGATTAAAGGCATAATTAACAAAAACGATGAAATTATCGGTTATCATGATTTAATGATTCATAATTACGGACCGGGAAGACAGTTTGCTTCGTGTCATGTAGAGTTTAATCAGAAGCTGGATTTTATAACTGCTCACGATATTATCGATAATATTGAAAAAATAATTGAAGATGAAACCGGTGTTCATATGACATTACATATGGATCCCATTGATATTGAAAATACAACAACAAAATATTTTTATGATAAAATAAAAAATATCATTAAAAAAATTAATGATAAAAATCATATTCATGATTTCAGGGTTATAGAGGAAAGTGAATATATTAATATTATTTTTGATTTGGTTATACCCTATGAATTTGAACTTAAAAACGAAGATATATTGAAAATACTGGAAGAAGCTTTAGCTGATGAAGACAAAAAAATTAATTTGGTTTTAAAAATTGAACATGAATATATTTAGAAAGAGGAAAATTGATGAACAATAAGAAGGAATTACTGGAAGCTAAATTAGCTTCAAAAAATGTTTTGGAATTAATTGATGAGGCTCAAGATAAATTAAAAAGTGCCAAAGGTTGGGGGATATTTGATATATTTGCGGGCGGTTTTTTCACCAGCCTGATTAAAAGAGGGAAAATATCCGATATAAACGTTTTGTTGGAAAGAATAGAAGACGGATTGCAAATTTTATCTAAGGAATTAAAGGATATCAATTATCATGCACCTGTAGGAATTGGCGACAGTTTTGCGGCTAATTTATTTGATATTGCTTTTGATAATATTTTTACCGACATTATGGTACAGTCCGAATTAAGTGAAACAAGTAAGAAACTGGACAGACTTTATAATGATGTTTTGGAAATCGATAAATATTTAGAAAAAGAACTGGATGAATATCTTGATTAAGGAGGATTAATGGAAAAAATAACTTATTTTTATATTGATGGCTGCCCGTATTGTAAAAATGCCGATAAAGCCATTGCTGAATTGTACACAGAAAACGATTTATATAAGAATATCAAAATTGAGCGGATTGAAGAGAATCGACATCCGGAAATAGCCGCAAAGTACGATTATTATGCCGTTCCTTGTATGTTTGTGAAAGATGTTAAAAAGTATGAGGCACACTTGTTTGAACCGTATGGTGAATGCAAAGCGAATATTAAAAAAATATTTGATGAAATATTATAAAAAAGTATCGTGAAATATCTTTTCAAAAGATATAATTCAGATACTTTTTCTTTTATTTATCGGATGCTTTAATCATCAATTCGCATACTTTATTGGCATAAGCCACAGGATCGCTTATTGATAATCCTTCAATCAGCAATGCCTGATCGTATAATACTTCGGCATAATCTTTTACCAATTCCGGATTGGAATTATTGATTTCCTGAAGAGTTTTAAAGATTTCATGTTCAGGATTAATTTCTAATATTTTAGTGGCTTTCATGGAACTGCCGTTTGGATTCAATGCCAAAACTTTTTCCATTTCGATTGATAAACCGTCTTCACTTACCAAACACACGGGATTGTTTTTTAAGCGGGAAGAAATTCTTACTTCTTTGACATAGTTGGATAAGGCATTTTTCATATTTTCCAATAACGATTTATTTTCAATGGTTTTTTCTTCCTTGACTTTTTTCTCTTCTTCACTGTCTAAATCTACATTACCTTGATTAATCGACTTAAATTCTATACCGTCATAGCTGCGCATGATGTTTATGGCAAACTCATCCACATCATCCATAAAGTATAATACTTCGATATTTTTTTCTAAAAATCTTTCCATTTGCGGTGATTTTTTGATTTCATCAATGGAATTACCGCTTACATAGTATATTGCTTTATGTTCTTCGTTTAATCTGCTTACATATTCTTTTAAAGTCACATATTTATCTTCCAAGCTTGATTTAAAGAGGATTAAATCTTTAAGAGCTTCAATATGTTGACCGAAATCCTGATATAGTCCGAATTTAATATTTAACCCGAAGTTATCGAAAATCTTTTCATAGTTTTCACGGTCGTTTTTAAGCATTTCTTCCAAATTTGATTTGATTTTCTTTTCGATGGATGAAGCCAATGCTTTTACTTGTCTGTCTTGTTGAAGTATTTCTCTGGAGATGTTTAGGTTTAAGTCATCGCTGTCAATAATTCCTTTTACAAATCTGAAATAATCAGGCAGTAAATCCTTGGCATTATCTAAAATAAATACTCCCGAACTGTACAGTTTAAGTCCTGAAACATAATCGGTGCTGTAAAAATTATACGGAGTTTTGGAAGGAATAAATAACAATGCGTTATAAGATGTTGAACCTTCAACATTATAATGGATTACTTTAGCTGGATTTTCCCAGTCATTAAATTTACTCTTATAAAATTCATTATATTCTTCTGCGGTTATTTTCTTTTTGTTTTTCTTCCATAGCGGAAGCATGGAATTCAGTACCTTAATTTCATTTACTTCTTCAAATTCTTCTTTGCCTTCAACCTGTTTAGAAACGGTTACTTCCATTTCAATCGGATATCTTACATAATCGGAATATTTTTTAACTAAGTTTTCTAAAGTATAGGTATCTAAAAATTCGTCATAGTTTTCGTTGGAGTCGTTATCTTTTAGGGTTAAAGTGATTGTCGTACCGATATCTTCCACATCAATTTCATTAATGGTATAACCGTCTTCACCGCTGCTTACCCAAATATGGCCCGTTTCGTCATTTATGCTTTTGGAAACTACTTCAACGTTTTTGGCAACCATGAAAGCCGAATAGAAACCTACTCCGAATTGCCCGATAATATCTATGTTTTTTGCCCCTTCTTCAAGAGTCTTTTTAAATTCCAATGAACCGCTTCTGGCAATAGTCCCGAGATTGTTTCCCAATTCATTTTTATTCATTCCCACCCCGGTATCTTTAATAATAAGGGTTCTATTTTCCTTGTTTGGAATTAAAGTTATCTTTAACTTCTTCTTATCTACTTTTTTAGCTTCGTTGGTCAATGATAAATAATATCTTTTATCTAAAGCGTCTGAAGCGTTTGAGATTAACTCTCTTAAAAATATCTCTCTATTAGTATAAATAGAGTGAATCATCAAATCTAAAAGTCTTTTTGATTCAGTTTTAAATTGTTTTTTACTCATTAATCAATTACCTCCTTAGCACTCTAACAATTAGACTGCTAATATAATATACCACCAAATCAAAATTAATACAACATATCTTGATTAACGAGAAAGTATAAAAGTCTATAATACTAAGAATATTGGGGTTTTATTTTGAACTTCAATATATATTTTATATATTAGGAGGTTATGTAACTTGATTTCATTTGGTGAAAATTTAAGAAGGTTAAGACAAAAAAATAATTTAACTCAGGAACAGGTTGGCGATTATTGCGGAGTAAGCGCCAAGGCCATATCAAGGTATGAGAACGATCAAGCGGAACCGGATATTCAGTTGCTGGCAAAATTTTCTAAGCTGTTTTCCGTAGATTATAATAAACTGCTCAGTTACGTCGGAAAACCGACAGAAATTCAAAAGTTGGTATTGAGAAAAGGGGAATCGTCTTTTTTGGAATATTATCGTAAATGTGATAAAGTACATCAAACCTTAGCCAGAAAAATTGTAAAAGATTTCTCGGAAATTCGTTATCCTAAACATCAAAACGACGATGCTTTAAGTTTTGTTCACGAAGATGAAGATGAATAAAAAATAAAAAACTCATTCTGTTTGTTATTGGATTTTAAATATAATTTTATTATAGATATATGAAGATATTAAAGAAAATAATGGGTTTTTTATTTTGGCTTGGGGTATTGTTCGGTTTAATCTATATTGTGGCCGATGATGCATATGAAACAACCCAAACTATAATCCCGACTCCCACACCTTTAGCGACCGTATCGGTATATGATGAAGAATCAGGTTCCGTTTTCAAATGGTTTAAGTATCGCAAATTGTTAAAAGAATACGAAAAAGAATATGTAAAATTTTTTGAAGAGGTAAACCGACAGCTATATGACGAGAATTTTCATATCGAATATAATCTTTACAGCAATTATTTTTTGTTGGAAGTTTATCCCAAAACAACTTTAGATGAAAGTTTAATTGAAAATCCGCTTTATTCCAAGGAATTTTATGAAACATATACGGAAGAATTTATAGATATGTATATAAATAAAATAAATAAGATGGAATATGTGGACGGCGATGAATATTTTTTTGTTTCCAAATACAAAAAAATTAAAGTGTGTTTTTCAGACTATTTCAAAGTACAGAAATATGATTTTAAAACTACCAAAATATGTTTTAAATCCGTGGAGTTTAAACTTGATTATTTGGATGATAAAGAATCTTTTATCGTCGATTATGTTGATGCATGGAGTTATCATAATTTGGTAATTGATCAGCCGACAAAAAATTACCATCATTATGAAGAAAAAATAGATTATGATTACCATGCGGAACAATACGATGATTTTTATGATTTTTATTTGGATTGGGAAGATTCGTTTGAAGATGAGGATGAAGCCAGAATTTATTGGGAATACTATCATTAAAAAAAGAAGTGCTGAACTTCTTTAATGCAGTTATATAAATATTCGGCTGAAATTCGATGACTGTCTTTATTTAAATGGATATAATCAACATTGCTTACTTTCATGCCGGAAACATCCTTACAACTAAGCCTTCTTCCTTTAAAAGGTTTGGTAAAATTCCCGATCATCTTTTTTCTTTGGGAAATCTTCATTGATTTTCAGTATTAAATTCGTGAGTATTTGAATCGCCGAAACATACGACAGTTTTCATTTGAATCTTCTTTTTATTTTTTGATAAACAAGCGGGGCAACGGTGTTGATAAAGGAATTGTTACCGAAATGACTTGCCAAATTGGCGGAAGTAATTTTTGTACCGTTAATTAAATTGGAAGAAGTATCTTCAGGTATTTTTACATAAGTATCAGGATTCCATTTTTTATAATTTTCCCAGATATCTACGCAGCCTTTCTTTTCATACCAATAAGCCACCGTTTCTATGTTGTACCAAATATCTTTATTCCAACAACCGTTTATTACCCGACTATTGTATTTAGCTTTAAAGGAATCGAAAAAATCTTGAACCATTTCTTTAAATAAGTCATAGTGAATAAACGGATCTTCAAAATCATTTTCACCTTGAATCCAAACCGTACCTAAAAACAAGTTGTTTTCATTTAAGTCTAAAGCATAAGCGATTCTGTCCTTCATTGCTTTATAAAAAGGAGAGTCAATTCCCCAATATGTACAATTAACAGGCTTTAAAGTGTTTTGATCATAAATACCGTTTTTATCGGCTAAAAAACCTGTTCCTCCATATGCGCAAGGAATTATTAACAAATTATAATCGCTTGGAATTACGTTTAATAATAAATTTGCCAAAGGAAGGTGAATACCCTTATTTCCCAAATTGCTTTTATAATTGGCGGGATTTGAATAAGGACGCATATCTTGAAAATTATGAACAAGCTCTTTTAACGGAATAATTTTAAGATTTTCTTCTTCATAAAAACCCAGCTGAAAAAGTCTGTCTTTTTCAAAGTTGTTTAAATAATCTTCAGAAATGACAGACTCATCATAACCAACCGCATTTGATTGTCCCGCAACACATAAAATAATATATTTCATAAATTCAGTTCTTTTTTAATAAGTTGGCGATTGCCCCGATCATTCCGGCATCATTTCCAAGAGAAGCGGCTTGAATAACAAGTTGTTCGGAAAAACGAGGTAATGCCAGCTGTTTGATTTTGCTTTCTAAAGGTTTAATAAATAATTCCGTTTGAACGCTGATTCCTCCGCCGATAACAATACAGGAAGGGTTGAAAATATGAATCAATGAAACCAACCCTATGGCAACATCATTCAGCCACAAATCGTATTCTTCTTTAATTAAGGGATTATCCAAATGTTCAAATATCCATTTTCCGTTGATGTTTTTTTCTTCAACCAATTTACCGATACGTTCAACTAAGGCTCTGGTAGAAGCCAGATCTTCATACTTACCGCCGTTAACGGTGATTTGCCCGATTTCACCGGCGATTCCTCTATCTCCGGATAAAATATGATTGTTAACGATTATTCCTCCGCCGATTCCCGTGCCGATTACAACCCCGATAATATTTTGACATTCTATTTTATTTAGCCACCTTTCTCCGATAATCATGCAGTTTCCGTCGTTGGCTACTTCCACCGGCTTATTGAACAATTGGATAAGTGCCTCCTTAATCGGAGAATTAAGATAGTTGGGTATAAAACCGGAGGTGCCGATTACCGTTCCGGATTTGTCGTCTATTTGTCCTGTGGCGCTGACTCCGATTCCGGCTATTTCCTCATCGCTTAAAAATTCTTTGGATTTAAGTAATACGGTATCTAAAATAGGGGTTTTGTATTGATCGAAGTTAACCCCGTATTTAGCTTTTCTTAATATTTCTCCACGTTCATTAATGATTCCTAATTTTACATCCGTACCGCCAATATCAATTCCTAAATATTTTTTCATGATTTTATCCTTATAATTTAAATTTAAAAACAATTTTTCTGACATGTTTATCTTTGGTAAAAATTTTTACTTTGTGGGGGTCATCATCAAATACGATGGCAAAATGATTATTATCCAATTTATAGGTTAAATATTCATCGCAAACTCCAAACAAGATGTCTTTATCTTGATCATACTCATTGATAACGGTTAACCCGTCCAAATCACAAATGCCTATAGCTTCTTCACCATAGGCGGTAAGATGAATATCTCCCCAAAGTTTATGACATTCAAACAAATTATCTTCATCTTCAGAAACGGTATAATCCATTACGTTTACGTAACAGTAAGCGGTTATATCATGTCTGCCTAAAGAAAGTTCAGTCATATCGTTATTTAAAATAAAGTTTACGGCATCATCCAAATTTTTATTAAGATGCAGGTAACGCTTAATATCTTTAATGT
>JBHAFN010000211.1:0-4104 GCA_041856105.1 Bacillota bacterium | reverse complement strand
TACATCCAAAGACTCACAGGAAGAAAACATGTTTATACATAACAAAAATGCAAAACAATATATATATTTTTTTTTCATCATTTATATTTTTTATAATTAGTAAAATTGTCAAAATCAGAAGTCTATATTTACTCCAACGGTAAATGAACGTATATTGGGATAGCGATAATTATCAACTTCAAAACCACCTGTAGCAGACATCGAAGGATCTACCGCTTTGCGAGCCGAAAATATAGCCAGGTTGTCTCCTGAGATAAAAAATCGCGCACCACTAACACTTTTCAAATGATTATCAAGTAATTTACGGGGTAAATTGTAATTGAGTGTTACATTTTTTACCCGCATATATGAAGCACTAAATAAACACATATCCGTAAAATTATTGGACGCATTATCAACCGAAGATCCAATAAAAAATCCATTTACAGATGTTGGATACAACTGCATTGGGAAATAGGCATTAACATTGTCAGGGCTCCAAGTATTACCAACAACATCTTTCGAAACAAGCATCGCGTTGTAAGCCTGTGATGCGTTTTGGTTATACAAATACATGGCATAATCTTTGTTAAACATCTTGCCTCCTAATTGAAAAGCGAAATTGGCACTCAGATTAAAATTCCTGTATGTCAAAGATGTATTAAATCCTCCGATAATATCGGGAAGGGCGTCACCCACTTCGTACCGTGATGCTTTGGCATAATTATTCGTTTTTACATCGCTACCTTCTTTTGCGGTTCCATAAGTTCCTGCAGCAGCCTCAGCGGCAGTAACACGATGCCAATACATTGGAAGTCCTGTTTCTTGGTCAACCCCGGCATACTTATAAAGATACAGATTATACCAGTCACGGCCTACGCCTCGCAAATATATACGATATGGCTTGGGATCGGGAAATCCGGCAGCAGACCATGAGCCGCCTTCATTGGTCAGCCAAGTTCCTTCCGGGAGATCTTCTGTCCGCTTAGGAATAGCGCTTTGAGGCAAATCAGATAAAATTGTATTATAATGAGTTGCATTTATGCCGAATCTCCAATGAAAGTCTTTATTACGAATAATGTCTGCATGGATATCTATCTCAAAACCTCGGTTACGAATCTCGGCAATATTCTGTTGTAGAGAAGACTGCCCAGTGGCAAGCATAGAAACGGGTTGATTGTAAAATGAATTATCAGTCAGTCTATTATAGTAATCAAAAGTAATATCTATACGATCTATAAATGACAAGTCTAACCCGATATCAAAAGTTTTTGTGTTTTCCCAGGTGAGTCGATCGTTTACAAGACCATTCAACCGAAGTGTTGCCCCGCCACTTACGGGATGTCCTTTACCATCTGAAGTTGTTGTATAGGTAGTACCATAAGTCCATGTTTGGTATCCGCTATATCGACCGATTGCATTCTGATTGCCTATAATACCATAGCTCCCTCGTAATTTTCCATTAGTAAACCACTCTTTTTTAATATTTTCAAAGAAAGATTCTTCCGTAAAACGCCAACCTGCTCCTACCGACCAGAATGTGCCCCAACGATCTTCACTGTATTTAAATTTGGATGAACCATCAGTACGAATAGAGCCCGAAAGATAATATTTATCGGCAAAGATATAATTTGTGCGAGCAAGAAACGATTTCATCCTTTCTATATCTTTAGTATATCCAGGCGTAGGGCTACTCCCTGCATTACCATAGCGGCCGACGAAATTCTTTTCACTTAGAAAATTGGGAATTAATTCCTGATAAGCTCCCCAACTGACACGTTCGAAGTTATAATCGTTGTATTCATATAAGACCATAGCATCCAGATGATGCGCCTCAAAATTACGTTCGTAGGATAATTTATTTTGAATATTAACAATTTGTGTTTCATATTTACGCTTCCCGAAGTAACCTCCCATACTCGATGCACGTCCTGTGAATCCATTAAGATAACGTGTTTGCGTCGTATTTATATTATCCATTGATAAATCGATTCTGAAAGTAAAATATTTCAGGAAAGGAATCTCTGCATAAGTACGTACATTTATCGTTTTAACAATATCTTGACGCACGTCGTTATCCATCGCATAAAGCATATCTTTCGTGCCGAAATTTGCTCCGGTGTTGCCCAACGGTGAATAAGTAGAACCTGATTTATAATTAACAATTTTATTTCCATTTTTATCACGAATGAAATTACCCGTTTCATCGTGTTGATAAACCGGTACAATAGGAGAATGTCCATTAACATAACGCATAACATTACCTACAGCGCTACCATAGTTTCGACCGGCCCAAAATGTGCCGACATAATTAGTATTTGTAACCACATAAGCAACATTAGCTCCTGTTTTCAACCATGAAAAAAGAGTCGCATCGAGTTTCGTCCGACCACTTATACGATTAAAACTCGAATTAGGGATAAAAGAGGGATCACTCAGATATCCCAATGACATATAGTAATTAGTTTTATCCGTTCCTCCCGTTGCAGAAAGGATATACTCCTGCCGAAGATTATTTTGCAAAAGCGCATCTGCATATTGATCATTATAAAGAAGTTTTGCAGCAGGATTTAAACGTCCATCCGTATTAACGAGATAGGAGCCAGACATTGTAGAGCTATGGTCGGTACCCGTGCCATCCGGTGTATATATGGCTCCCGGAACATAATAAGCCATATAGTTGCCAAGAATATTTCTTCCGAAGACATTTTCTTGTCCTAAATAGTTAAATAGATGTTGACTGGCAAATTCGGCTGCTTGTTCGTGTGTATAATTAGGGTTTTTTATATTTGTCCGGTATTCACCGTTTTGGCCAAGTACTGGCCCTCCCGTACCGTTCATACCATAACGATAAGAATTATAAATCGACCTCCAAACATATTCATAGTGAGATGCCGCATCGTTTATTTGTCCTTCATCGTAATCACCTGTTGTATTGACTCCGAAACGTGTTTGAAAAGATATTTTCGTTTTACCGCTCGAACCTCTTTTCGTTGTTATCAACACAACGCCATTAGCTCCACGTGATCCATAGAGTGCGGTAGAAGCCGCATCTTTTAATACAGTTACCGATGCGATATCTTGCGAATTCATATTGGACAAAGGATTTTCTCCTTGAGCCGGGACGCCATCTATTACAACCAGTGCACTTGATGAATTAATATTAGTGGAACCAAGACCTCTGATACGAATACCGACATCAAGTCCCGGTTGACCATCAATAGCCGCAATATTTACTCCGGGAACTGTTCCTTCCAATATTTTTGAGGCTGAAGATTGATTTTGAACCTCTATCATTCGATTATCAATCTGTGTAATTGCCCCAGTGAGATCTTTTTTCTTCATCGTTCCATATCCCACTACTACTATCTCACTCAAGGCTTTGGTATCTTCCTGTAAAATGATGTTGAAAGTTGTTTTTTCGGCAGTACTGATATTTTGTTCGAGGTAACCGATATAGGAAATCCTCAGGGATGCGCCATTTTCCACCAGCAACGAGAAATTACCATCAATATCGGTAACGGTTCCGTTTGTAGTACCCGTTTCCACGACATTTGCTCCGATTATCGGTTCGCCCTGCGCATCAATTACTTTTCCGGAAATTTGTTTCCGGGTTTGCTGTAACATGTCCGAAACGGTATTGCTGCGTTTCTCACTTCCGGAAGGTACTGTCTCTTTCGATTTGTAAACCACAATCTGCTTGTCTAAAATGCGGTATGCAAGCCCGGTATCCGACAAAACGGCATCCAGTATTTCGGTTGCATTTTTCGAATCTGCATTGATGTTCACCTTTTTGTCAATCAACTTTTCGCTGCTGTCGGAAAAAACGAATATAAAATCGCTTTTTTTCTCAATCTCCCGACATACATCTTTGATGGAAGCCGATTTGAGATTGATGGTGAAGTTTTGCGAAAAACTGTTGGCCGCAGAGGAAAATAGGATGCAAAAGAATAAGAAGAATAGGGTTATTCTCATGATTTTTAGAACGTGATTTAATTTATTGAGGCTTTTTTTATCCTCAATACATTGTTTATTCATATCTTTGTACGATTTTAATTATTAATGATACAGGTAATTAATTTCAAATCCGGCCGGGCGATACCGCTAATATCGTCTCGGCTGCTT
>JBHAFN010000210.1:0-2764 GCA_041856105.1 Bacillota bacterium | reverse complement strand
AGTCGAAGCTCACGACTATAAACTGCTTGGCAAAATTAAACGTTATACGGAAGAGTCGTTGAAACCACGTATTATTGAAGGCCTAGAGCCACGCACCAAAGCCCCGAAAGATGGTGAAGTGAATACGGTGTCGAAAAAAGAGAAAGCTCGGATTAAGAAAAAGCAAGAAGAGAAAAAAGAGAGCTTAAAGAAAAAAGTGAAAGTCCGCCATAAAGATACGAAAAATATTGGTAAGCGGAGAAAGCCGACGGCGACAAAAGCGGAAGGCTAAAATACAAGCGGTCTGTTTCAGCTGAAAATTTGCAAATTTCAGTCGGAAACAGACCGCTTGTTATTTAACATGATTATGCCGGATGTCTTTCCGCCACGTCTTTTAACAACGCTTGTAATTCCCCTTTTTGGAACATTTCAAGTACGATGTCACAGCCACCGACCAACTCACCTTCTACCCATAATTGCGGGAAAGTCGGCCAGTTTGCGTACTTCGGTAGTTCGGCACGAATATCCGGATTCGCCAAAATATCGACATAACCGAACGGCACTTGGCAGTTGATGACAGCTTCTACTGCGCGTGCAGAGAAACCGCAAGACGGAAATTTCGGCGAACCTTTCATGTAAAGTAGAATTGGGTTTTCACTGATTTGTTTTTGAATTCTTTCGATGGTTTCCATAATGACCCCTGGGATAAAATCGGATTGTTAAATAGTTGAGTGATTGTATCAGAATTTTTGACGAGATTGAATCGTAATAGAGGTTGTAATGCTTATATAGGTGAAGTCAATCCGTTGAGTTTGAACGGATCAATCTTACACCTCTTGAAGTTAAACAAGCGGTTAGATTTCTGCAAAATTTTGCAAAAATCAAACCGCTTGTTGGATCGCTTTAAAAAACGAAAATGATGTCTGTCCTATTTTATCATAGGCGGATCATCCGCCAAGGATTCAAAATCAATAAACTGGTCTCCGTCAAAAACTTTAATATGCTCATCGGGTTTATCTGAGAAGAAATGCTCATACCCTGCTTTTAACAAATGTTTCTCTTTAATTCCCAACCAATCGGCAAACCCGTAAAGAAAATTTAATGCTGAGCGTTTGACTTTAATTAATGTTCTAGCTGTATCATCGCTGGATATTTTCACAAACGGAACTTGGAAGTTTTGTTTATATTCTTTACCGACAAATAAAGAAACATATTCCTTATCTTTATATTTGTGAGATAAACCGTGATCAGAAAAATAAATTAGAGAATAACTGTCCCCGGAATTCTCCAGCAAAGAAACGGTCTCTTTTAATAAGGTATCCGTTTGTTTTAACGAATCTAAATAACATGACATATCTTCGTTGATAAAGTTAACCACAACAGGATAATCCAATCTGTCACAAAATCGCATATGCGATCCCATTAAATGTAAGACAAATAATCGATGACCATCATAGCTCTCATTCAGTTTTTCTTTAAAGATGTTAATTAGCGCTTTGTCATTAATATTCGCCGTATCATAGCTGGATTTTTTTGTAAAAAAGATCTCTTTAGCATTCGCAGCAACCCGTGCTGCAATGGAATCATATGAGCCGGTTCTTCCTTGGTTGGAAATCCAATACGTTTTAAAGCCGGATTTATTAGCTAATGTAATGATATTATCTTGGAAGTCGATCTCTTCACCGCGTTTAAAATAAAGTGTGTTTAATAAAGAGGGTTGAGTATTCAGTGCCGCAGCTATATAACCATCAAAAATCACCCCTTTTGTTTGAGATAAAAACGGCGTTGTATTTATCGGATAATGGTAAAGCGATAAATAATCGGCTCTCATACTTTCACCAATGACTAACACATAATTCTTATACTTCGGATGTGATTCCACAACCTCCCAAACGGGTTCATTGTTCATAGTAACAATAACCCCCCTGCTATGCCGTTGATAATTGATGATCTTTTTAAACGTTTCCGAGTAAAACCCGACAATAGAAACATCAGTATAAACCAAATAAAATTCTTTTTTTATATAAAATTCCTTTATTGAATTATACATAACAGAAAAAAAGATAATTAAACCGGCAATTATTTTGTTTTTTATGGATACTTTAACCAGTTTCAAACCAGAAACCAAAAATAATATAAACACACAAAAACACAAAAATAAAAGACAGTACAAATATAAATGCCAAGGTGTGTTTAAAATAAATTCTTTTGTCTCACTTAAATTTGTTTCAAAAAGTGATGCCACAAATGCCATCGACGGTCTTCCATAAATAATGGCTTGAGGAAGATAGAGTATGGCTACAATAGAATTTATGATAAACGCAATATAGAATAATCTTTTTGAGATATTAAGAATGACATAAAAAATCAAATAGGTAGCAATAATACCGTAGATTGTCACAGGAAATCCAAATGCATAGCAAAGGATGATTGAATATACCAATAGGCAGCCATAGACCAAAATTGATCTATTGATCAATTTCTCCATTATTTTCTCCTTTTTAAATTTTAATAATGAATTAAGAATAATATCTTTATTATTTTAACAGTGAGATATTTAATACTCACTGTCATGAATTTATATTAAAACGGTGATATAAAATACCACCGTGGTATTTTCTATTTTATAATAAGTAATATCAGAATATTACCATAAATATATTTTATTACTTCGCAATACGCTTATATTTCATACGATGCGGTTGGGTTGCTTCTGCACCAAAGGTTTTCTTTTTCCACTCTTCGTAGTCTGAGAAGTTACCTTCGTAGAAAGTCACTTTACCTT
>JBHAFN010000209.1:0-2812 GCA_041856105.1 Bacillota bacterium | reverse complement strand
TCGATCAAAACGTAATCCTGATTAAAATGGAATATCATAACACTACTTTATCGCTGTTGTCGCAAGGTAAAATAAGTGCGAGTGATCGCTTAAACAGCGGTTTGTCGGAAATGGTTTTCAGTCTTGTCGATAAATATGAGTTTCCGATAGAAGCTTCCATTAATTTAATTAAGTATAACGCCCGTTTAAATCTGAAAACATATTCTAAAAATCCAATCTATATATGGTCTAAGAATAACGAAACAAACACTATAAATGAACGGGAATTATGTGATACAATAAAGCCAAGTGTTCAAAATTGGTTGGATGCAATCGGTTCGATGTGTGAGCCTATCTTGCAAGTTGGGACGCCGACTGTTATTATTACAGGCGAAGGTGGAGAGATGCAGGGGTTGGATAACCTTCTTGCGGATAAACTAAACGTGGAGGTTAAAAACTATTCACCGGAAACACTAGGGGGAAGAAGAAGCAGTTTGACTGGTACCCTCGGATTGTTCTATGCTTATAAGGATCAACAGGCCATTATAGGCAACGATAAAAACAGCGTAAATATGGAGCAATTGGAAAAAACGGTTTCATACAAAAACGGTAACAAGTCGGATTCGGAAGAATCAATTACTAAAAAATTAAAAGGAATGCTTTTTGAAGCAAGGAAGTAGAGAGGGAAAAGAACAATGGCAGAATTATCTTACAATCAAGTAGCAAAAATCAAAGTGTTTGGAATAGGTGGAGCCGGAAACAATGCGGTTAATCGTATGGCTCAAGAAGGTGTCCAAGGGGTTGATTTCTATGTTGCGAATACGGATCTACAAGCGTTAGATGTTTCTCCGGTTACTAACAAAATAACTTTGGGGAAAGACGGACTTGGGGCAGGAGGAATTCCTGATAACGGCAGAAAAGCGGCTGTGGAAAGTGAAGATGATATCAGAAAGGCAATGGAAGGTGCCGACATGGTGTTTTTAACGGCCGGTCTTGGCGGCGGTACGGGTACCGGGGCTTCTCCGTTATTTGCGAAAATCGCTAAGGAAATGGGCGCTTTAACCGTCGGTATCGTTACCAAACCGTTCAGCTTTGAGGGAAGAAGAAGAATGGTTCAGGCTGAAGCCGGTCTTGAACAGTTAAAAGAATATGTAGATAGTTTGATTATTGTATCTAATAACAGAGTTTTGGAAGTAATCGGACATATTCCGTTTGAAGAGGCGTTTAAAGAAGCCGATAATATCTTAAGACAGGGTGTTCAAACAATTACGGATTTAATTGCCGTTCCTGCTTTGATTAACTTGGACTTTGCCGATGTCAGAAGTATTATGGAAGGACAAGGTTCGGCTTTAATCGGTATCGGAATGTCGCAAGGTGATAATAAAGCTCAGGAGGCGGCTCAAAAAGCTATTCAATCTCCTTTATTGGAGGCACAAATTTCCGGTGCCAAGAGTGCGATTGTCAATGTTACCGGCGGGGCTTCCATTTCGGTATATGATGCCAGCGAAGCTGTAGAGTATGTAAGAGAAGCGGCTGGTAACGATGTAGATATTATATTCGGGGTTGCGATCAATGATAAAATCGGGGATGCGATTATCGTTACGGTTATTGCGACCGGATTTGAATTGCCGAAGGCTAAGATGTATGAAACTCAAGCTGAGCCGGTTAACACTTCTTCAACAAAATCTCAGGCAAAACCGGATGTGGTTTTATCTGAGGAAGATTCCACAATTCCAGATTTCTTTAAACAAAGATAGTAAATTAACTATCTTTTTTAGGTGGTATTTATGAATGAAAAAGAAAAGATGTTGAAGGGTTTATGGTATGATGCCAACAATGATTCTGAGTTAATCGATCAAAGAAATAAAACGATGGATTTATGTTTTAAACTTAATCATACAAGTCCTTTAGATAAAGAAGAGAGAGCTTTGATTTTAAAAAAACTTATTTATAAATTGGGAGATAATCATAATATCTTAAGTCCTTTTTATTGTGATTACGGGTTTAATATCGAAATAGGGGATAATGTATTTATCAATCTTAATAATTATTTAATGGACTGCGGAAAGATTATCATCGGGGATAATGTTTTTATCGGTCCTTCCTGCGGGTTATATACCGCCATTCATCCTTTAAATAAAGAGGAAAGAAATAAAGGTTTGGAGATGGCTGAACCGATTACTGTCGGAAACAATGTTTGGATTGGGGCAAATGTAGTGATTTTTCCCGGGGTTACAATCGGGGATAATTGTGTTATAGGGGCGGGGAGTCTGGTTAATAAGAGTATTGAAGCCAACAGTTTGGCGTTTGGTAATCCTTGCAGGGTTGTTAAAAAGATATGAAAAATTTTTTGTTTTTGGTTTGGGTATGTTTACTTTCGGCTTTGGCGGGATTTATGAATGTATCGGCAATCTTTTTATATTCCGTTACCGTAAGTCATCATACCGGTAATTTATCTAGGTTGGCGATAAATTTATATCAAGGTGATATGAATATGTTTATGGTTTTGTTAAGGGGAGTAATGTGTTTTGTGGCCGGGGGAGTTGTTTGCGGGTATTTATTTCATCATAAGGATTTAAAGTTAAGATATGGTAACGGATTTTTATTAATTGTATCGGGAATAGCTTTTTTAATCGTTTTGTCATGGAAAGCGGATTATATAATTTTGATGTTTATTACATTTTTAATCGGTGTACAAAACGCAATGTATATGTTTTACAAACATGTGCTAATAAGAACAGGTCATTTTACCGGTTATTTGAGTGATATCGGGTTTACGATAGGGAGAATTATTAAAGGGCATACGGAAGATTTGGAATTGTTTTTGTTTTAT
>JBHAFN010000208.1:0-6363 GCA_041856105.1 Bacillota bacterium | reverse complement strand
GGCTGGATTGCGGTTTATAACTTGTTAAAATTGGTTCATCGGGAGAAAACCGTTGAGGAAGTTTCCCGTAAAGTCAGTAAATATGCTTTGTTTATGGGATTTATCGGTCAGGATATTTTTACGATATATCATTACATCAGGAAAAATAATTTAAATGCTTATTTAACTCCGCTTTTTAAAAATCAATGTATCAGAGATATTAAAACAAGCAAATGCGGAATTATTCTTTATATTCATAAGGGAGGTTCTCATTATGCGGCTTATAAATATTTAGGTGACGGAAAGATTTTGTTATATAATGTGGTATATGGTAAAACCGATCATATTATGGATGTAGATGAATTTTATAAACGCTATTCGATAACTCCTTTGGGAATGTTGATAAGTATAAAAGAGGTGTAGACGTGCTGAAAAAAAGTTTAATCTTTATTTTGGTTTTCATTCTGACAATAACCGATATTGAAGCGTTGGTGTTAAGTGATTTTCCTTATGATGAAATGTTTCATGTATATTCTTTAAGCTATGAGGATTATGAAGAAATCGGTTCTTTTAATACATATGAAGAAGCCGATAAGGTTTTTACCGCCAATAAAGACTATTACAATAATTTGGCTATTTTCAGTAACGGATATTTTTATAAAGCCGAATATGCGATAGTTGCGTTTAATTATACGGATAAATGTGATTATAATGTGGAATTTATCAATGATTTTGATAATGAAAGTAATTATACAAACGGATGTTATGGAATTGACGGGGCCTATCTTGATACCAACTCTAAAGGGACGAAGGTGAAATTTAAACTCTCCGGAGTTGACGGATGGGCTGATTTTAAGGATGTGATTATTTATCCAATTCAGCTTTTACCGGGCAGACTTACCAAATATAAGGTTATTGAGGGCAATTTGTTTCATCAGATAAAGCACAGCTTTAATAATGATTATTACAGCAGTATTATCAATTTGGGTAAGGCACCGGACTATTTGACGGAAGGATTGGAGTATTACAGCTATGACGGACACTATTTTTATAATGACGATTCTTTGTGGTTAATGCTTGCCGATTATCAAAGCGGTAATTTTGACAACAGTCTTAACTGGGACAATCCTTATTATAATTACTATCAATATTTAAGTAATCGCACATTAACCGCTTATTCCAAGGAAGTAATTAATGATTATTTGGTTAATACCTTACATATCGACGGTTTGCTTAGCGAATATAAGGATTATGAAGGCGACAGCATAAATGATAATTTGACCAAATCGCAATTTTATAAACAAATCGACAGCTTTTATCAATATCAATATCAATATGGGGCAAACGCTTTAATGATGATTTCTTTATCGATGAATGAAAGTGCGACCGGAAGAAGCTCATTGGCGTTTACCAGAAATAATTTATTCGGTCATTCCGCATTTGACAGCGACGTGGAAAAAAACGCCAGCAGATATCTTACCTTATCATCTTCCATTTACAGTCATGCCAGATACTATATTTCCAACAGTTATTGTAATCCTAAGAAATTTCAATATAAGGGATGTTTTTTCGGAAATAAGTCCGGCGGAATGAATGTAAGCTATGCCTCTGACCCATATTGGGGAGAAAAGGCGGCGCAAAACTTTTATTTATTGGACAGTTATTTCGGTTTAAAGGATTTAAATAAATATACTGTCGGTATAAAAAGTGATTTCGGATCGGTAAATATATATCAAGACGCTTCAATAAACAGTCCTATATTATATAAAACTACCGCCCAAAAGGATGTTTCGTTTATTATTTTAGAGGCGATCAGTAATGAAGAAGGGAACTTTTATAAAATTCAAAGTGATGCGACTTTAAATGACGATAAATTGGTGGATTATGAATATTATTATGATTTTAATAATGATATCGGTTATATCAAACAAAGCGACGTTCAGGTAATTTTAAAAGGCAATAATGTCGTTGACGAAATGGTTAAGGTAACTTTTGATGCCCAAGAGGGGTCATTTAGGGATACAACCAATTTGGTAAGTTATTATATGGAAAAAGGAAAAATACCTTCCTGCGAGATTCCTGTTTTGGCAAATAATTTATTTGTCGGCTGGGATAAGGAATTAACCGACATTGAAAATGACGAAACATATTATGCGGTATATAAAGAAGTGTCTTCCATAGAAATGAAAAATATTCCTTTAACTCAATATGAAATAAAGGACAGGATAAATTTGACTGACGGCAGTATTATGGTTTATTTTGTTGACGGAAGCAGTGAAGAGGTTAAATTGGATACCAATATGGTTTCGGGGTATGATTTTAATGTCGCCGGTGATCAGGAGGTCATCGTTACATATGGCGGTAAAACCACTTCTTATCAAATAAACGCTTCTGAAGAACTTGATGTTGTAAGAAATGAGATAAAAGAAGAAATATTGAGCTTAATTGATGAATTGGGGGATAAAGAAACATTAACCGAAGATGAAAAGCATAGAGTTCTGGCTTTAAAAACCCGCATTGACGAGTATATGATTCCGTCTTTAAATCAGGCCAGAATCAGAGCGATTGATCGATTGTTTTTATTGAGTTTTGATGAAAAAATCAACTATATCGTTAATAAAAATGATTTGGATGCATCGGTTTCCGGGTTGGCTTTATCCATAAAATTAAATGACTCTTTGAATAAATCTTTTATTAAAGATACATATAAACTTAAGGTGGTGGAAAGTGCGGTAAACAATAAGTTGACTCAGGTTGCCGAGGGTAATAATTATACGGTGTTTAACGGCTTACAGGTCAGCTTGGAGAACAATTTTGAGGAAGCGAATATTTCCGGTCCGATTATTATCAGTGTTAAAAAACCCCAAGGGGCATCAGAAAATCAATTATTCAGCGTTTTATATTATAATGACGGGGAAGTGTATGATTTGTATACCACTCAAACCGGTAACTATATCAGGTTTTTGACGGACGGCTTGGGAGAGTTTTTGATCGTTGCGAAAAATACCACGAACACTTATGATATTGAAGATGAAAAAGAAAATATCACCGTGGAAAACAGTGATCCGGATATTCTTATCTTGATTATTTACGGTTTAATCACCGTGGCGGGTTTATTGGTTTTAGGATTGATAATTGGAAAGCTCAAAAAACATGATCAACAAAAAAATATCGGTTAAGGAAATTGAGTTTAATTATGTTGAATATAAGCAGGATTTATATGAAAGTATTAAAGAAAGAGGAGTCAGTATTCCCGTAAAAGTGCTGAGGGACAAAAACGGATACAAGTGTATTGACGGTCATAAAAGATTATCAATCTTGCAAGATTTGCATATCGAAACGGTTACAATCATGTTGAAGAATGATTTTTCCAAAGCGGGTAGCGTTTATTGGGGAAACACAAGAAATAAACATTAGGAGAAGAAGATTATGGAGAGAGTCCAAAAATTAATTGCTCAGGCGGGAATCGCTTCAAGACGTAAGGCGGAAGAATTGATTTTACAGGGTAAGGTCAAGGTTGACGGCGTGATTATAAGTGAGCTTGGTTATAAGGCTAAAAAAGGGGCGGTTATTGAAGTTGACGGTAAGGCAATAGAAAAGGAAGAAAAAGTATATTTTGTTTTAAATAAACCCAAAAACGTTTTAAGTTCGGTCAGTGATGACAGGGGGCGTAAAACGGTAGTGGATCTAATTGCTGTTTCCAAAAGGATATTTCCGATAGGAAGGCTTGATTATGATACTACCGGAGTTTTGTTGCTCAGCAATGACGGCGATTTTGCAAATGAGTTAATTCATCCGCGATATCATGTGGAAAAAGAATATGATGTTACCATAAAGGGGATCTTAAAATCCGAAGATATTAAAAATTTACAAAACGGAATTGTATTGGACGGTAAAAAAACCTTGCCTGCCAAGGTTGTGGTCATTAATAAGGATCTTAAAACGAATATTTCCAATCTTCAGCTGACCATAAAAGAAGGTAGAAATCATCAGGTAAAAAAAATGATGGAATATTTTGGGTTTAAGGTAACCAAATTAAATCGTAAAAGGTTTGGTTGTATAGATTTAAAAGGGTTAAATATAGGTGAATATCGAAAACTTAAACCTTTTGAAATAAAAAAGCTGAAATCGCTGACAAAGGTCAGCGAAGAGTTAAAATAGGGTAGGAATTGATCAGTTTTTGACTGGGATCGATATAAATTGTTTTGTAATTGCTTAAAGATACTTTGCCGATTTTGGCTTTAGGTATTTTTTTTAAGTTTTTTACCTGAGTATAATCTACGGGGACGCTGCTTGAATATTTGCCTTTAGAATAGCAGGCGGCTATATTGGCGGCTAATCTGATTATCTTTTCGCTTAAATTATCGGTATCTACGATTACATGGGCACCGTGAATATCCTTTACATGGAAGAAGTAATGATGTTTTTTGGCAAGTTTAAAGGTAAGGGTTTCGTTTTGCAGGTTATTTTTTCCGAAATATATTCTGGTATTATCCGTTTCGATATAGGAAATTGCCGGCAGACTTTCTTTTTTCTTTTTCTTGGGTTGTTTAATTTTATTAGGATTGATATATCCGCCGCTAATAAGCTCCGCAATTATTTCTTTGGCATCATTGACATTGATTTCTTCCAGTTGCTGTTCGATAATTTCAAAATATTCAATTTCGTCTTTGGTTAATTGAATTTGTTTTGTAAGATGTTCTTTACTTTTTTTTAATTTTTCATATTTTTGAAAGGCTTTTTTCGCATTCGCTTTCCCGTTTAGCCTGATATCCAGCGGAACTTTAATTAAGGTATTGTCTTCAAAGCTTTCCAGCATAATGAATGCTTTTCCTTTGGTATCAGTGATGTTATAAGCGTAAAGCAATTCCCCATAGGTTTTCCATTTTTCGCTATCTTTTGATTCTTCCAGTGATGATTCCAATTTTATCAATTTGCCTTTTTGGTGTTTTAATTCTCTTTTGACTATTTTGAAAATATCTCCTGCCAGCTGTTTGATGCGTTCTTTTTCTTCTTTATGGTAATATAAAACGTCAATGCCTTCGTTAAGAGGATATTTTTTACAGTTTCCCAAATGAGTCAAAGGAATACAGTGAAAATATTCTTCGTTGTCAATAACGATATATAAACTGTTTGACTGTTTTATTTCCTTAATCACTTCTTTTAAGGTTTGTTTACCGGTTAAACGATATTCCACCTCTTTGGATAGAAGGGGTGAAAAACCTGCCAGTTGGGTTGTTAAAGACAGCTCTTTATTAATAATCGGATAGTCGAAAGGGTTCAGTTTGTTTTGCGGTTCCACTTCATTAAATATCGCTCCGGGTTGAATGGTTCTTTTATTGTTTTCAAATGGCGGAATTCTTTTCATGGCATCGATTATCTTGTTGTTTTCATCAACTAAAATTATATTGGCATATTTGCCCATCAGTTCAATATATAATTTCTTTTCCGTTTTATCTCCCAAGGCATTACGCATTGATAAAGTAAAACAACACCATCTGTCCAAATCCTTTTGCATTACGTCAATTATTGTCGATCCTTCAATATGTTTTCTTAACAACATTACAAAATTACCCGGTTCTTCCGGAGTCGGATATTCCTTGTCGGTTAAATTTATGCGATTATATAAAGGATGACAGGAAATCATCAGTGTTTTTTTAGTATCATAATTTCTAAGTTGCATTAATATCTCCGTATTGGATATTTTATAAATTTTATTTATTTTACAGGGACATAATTTTTTTATGTCGGGGATTATCTTACTCAACAATATTCCGTCCAGTGCCATAATTACCTCGTTTCTCGGTTTATTATACCATTTATTAAAAATTATGTTTTAAAAATGGTATAATGCTACTGAAACTTTACAAAAAGATATATATAATCGATAGTGCAACCGATAATTATATTGCTATATTTTTGGTGGAGGTACAAATTATGAAGTTTTGTGATAAATTAGCCAAGCAAAGAAAGGAAAGAAATCTTTCTCAGGAACAACTTGCCGAAAAATTAAACGTTTCCAGACAGGCTGTATCTAAGTGGGAGTCGGGAGTTTCTTATCCTGATATGGCTAAAATGCTCAGTATATGTAAGGTGTTGGATTGCACTTTGGATGAATTGATGGATGACGGCTCATTGGGGGAAAATACTCCTAAGGAAAATACGAAGCTTGATTTAACGGAATATTTTAACGATTTTTTAAATTATGTGACAAGAATATACAATATGTTTTACAGCATGACTTTTAAACAGAAAATTAAGTGTGTATTGGAAATGGGGTTTATTGCGCTGATATTGTTTTTTATCGGTATGATTATTTTGTATTTGGTAAGAACGATAATCGAAAATATTTTGTATACCTTTTTTGAATCCGTATTAATTTAT
>JBHAFN010000207.1:0-4416 GCA_041856105.1 Bacillota bacterium | reverse complement strand
CTTTTTGTAATCGGTATAGGTCATGGCGCTGTCGCGCGGTATCCAGTCCACATCTTCGGAACATATCGACCACGACTCCACGATTCCGGGAACGGAATACAATCCCCAATGGAAGAGCACGCCGAATTTGAGGTCTTGCCATTGGTCGAGTTTTTGGAGCACGTTTTGTTCTGTCGGCCAAGTATATTCATCGGACGATTCGTGGACGAAGCCTTGTTGAGCGAAAGATGCGAGAGAGAACAAGGTCAGAAGAAATACTGCAATACGTTTTTTAGTTGTCATAATGGTGTGTGTATAGTGAAAGAGAGCCGTTGGCGAAATTTGTTGCTTCGTTCCAACGGCTCTCAAATTTAGTGAAATAATTTTATTTTTTCAATGCGTAAACCGATAAAATTATTTTGCCCAGAATAATTTGAGGTAAGCATCGTCCGTACCGCCCATCTGTTGAATTTGGGCATTGTAATTTTCGGTATTGTTGTTACGTTCCGAGGCCGGATAACGAACTCTGTTGGGTAATGTTTTCAATATTTGTGCTGTTGGGTCATCGAGATAATTCAGTTCAGGATAACCAGTTCGGCGAATTTCGTTCCAGGCCTGAAATGGTTGTACAAACCCAAAGTTCAACCATTTCTGAGAAAGGATGATTTTTTCTTTATTGGATTCGGCATTCCAAACTTTTTCAGCATAAGCAGTAATTACCGATTCAGCCGGAATGTCCATTTTAGTGCCGTCGGTACTTGCACTAATTTTGTTCTCGTCAAAATAAAATTGAGTGGAATGAAGCATACCGTCAATAAATGCCTGTTTTGCGTTTCCTTTAGCCCAACCGCGCTGGTAAGCTTCAGCTTTCATAAAATCGACCTCTGCAGCGGTTATAATGGGACTTTTAAAGTTTCTGTTAAAGATAACGGTAGTAGAGTCGATACGGGAATAAACACGTTTTGCTTCAACGAGGTTGATGTTCGTCTGTTGGTCTGCATAGCTTTCGTTTGTAGATAATCCTTTGTATTTACCTTGTGCATTTTTGGAATACATGATAGGCAAGCGAGGGTCATCTTCGCCCAGTGTTGCTGCAGTGTTTAGCAAATTGAGCATTTCCTGCGATGCGCGGCTGTGGTCTTTATAGCCATCGCGGAACTGATCGCCGTAATTGAATCCATCGTTATCGGGAAGCACTTGGATAGTTTCGCTCAATGAAGACACCAATGGATAATTTCCGTTTAGGATTTCGCCTATAATTTGTTGCCCTTGCGAAGCGAGTGTACCTTGTGAAGCAACACGCATAGCTAATCGCAAACGGAGTGAGTTGCAGTATTTTATCCATAAAGAAACGTTTCCTTTGTTGATAAAATCTTGCGATGTGAGCAAACCGCTTACACTACCCATTGCCTGCAATTCAGTGTTGATAGCCCCCAATCTGGTAAGCATCATCGAGTACAAATCGGAGGCTTTGTCATACGACGCATATGAGTTTTTAACGTCATTGGTAATATAAAGGTATCCGGCTTTGCTGAAAGGAACATCGCCAAAAGCATCGATGAGTTGCGACAAGTGGTCGTAAACAAAAATTTCGGCTAAGTTTACAAAAACCTTATAGTTTACCTGTTGTGCCGGTTGCATGGCATTGAATTCATTCTGTATTACCCGAAATTGGGCCAATACATCGTAAAAATTTTCCCAGCGATTATTGGCATAACTGTCATTGGCAGTATATAATCCACCGGGGGCGTTAAGAAAACCAATTGTTTGGGAATAAATCCCCATAATGCCGTTATCCCATGTGTACATACGCCAATACGAATTGAATGTATAATCTCTTCCTGCATAAAAAACGCCGGTCATCAGCTTTTCCACGGATGCCTGTGATGTTTCGGACGGATCATTGTATTTGCTTGTATAGGCATCGTCCGAACAAGCATTGAAACCGGCCACTAATGCGAATCCTATAAATAGTAAAAATATTTTTTTCATTTTAATCTTGCTTTTAGTTGTTAGGGATCAGATTACTCTATTAAAAACTTGCACGCAATGAAACCCCAAATGAACGAGTGGTAGCGGTTGAACCTCCAATCACGGTCTGTGAAATCCAACTTGTACCATCGGTTGCTTCTGCATCAAAATCGGGTAAGTTTTTATAAATATAGAACAAGTTGCGTCCATAAACGGATAATTGCAAGTTCTTGCAATTAAACTTGGAGGTTAAGGACGACGGTAAATTGTATGTGAGCGACAATTCGCGCAGTTTTACATAACTGTTGTCAAAGACGGAATGTGAATAGTAAGTAGGTCCTGATGGATCCCAACCACCCCAGTTGTATGTCCAGTGGTAATATTTATCTGCTGCAACCATTATGTCGTTGGTAGTTCCGTCTTCTTTCACACCGTCCAGAATCATCCCGTTGTCATAGATTTTTTGCCCGTTTGGACCTTGTGTGCCATTGTAAGGTACGGGTCTGTTGTTGGCATCCAGATAGTAAGTTTGTCCGCCATGTGCCGCGTCGCGAAATTTCATTGAGCTTTCCAAAGATCCCCGTCCCATCAGATATTGGTACGGCATGTTCAGAATAGCGCCGCCAATGCGGTAGTCAAACGATGCGTCAAGCGAAAAATTCTTGTATGTTAGCGTAGTGGCAAATCCTCCGACCAATTTTAAACATAGCCCTCAGCTAATGAAATAAATCAAATTAATACCATTTAATCAGGGCATAGTGTAATATTAAATTATAAGCCAATAAGATTGTATTGTCTCTCATTCATTGTGCTGTTAAGATTTATCTTTATAAAACAAATTTTCCAAAATAATAACTTTCTGCCGATGGTCGGACACGGTATTTCCCTTTAATCATCAGTAATAATAGGGAATAAAAACCTGATTAAATCATTTATAATCAGGTTTTATTTGTTGTAGAGTGTTATTCTTAGATCGAACTCATACTATTTATCTATTTATTACTAATCTTATTATACCAGTTCTTTGAGAAGGGGTGTAGGGGCTATGTCCATCATTATATCCTGAAGACAATTTTCTGAATATATTTACTTGTAAGTCAAAATAATTTTTTGTTTTATCGCGACAGAAGTAAAAAAGCACATCCTCTCGAGTTATCGAAAATTCAACATGTGCACCTTTTATGAGAAAATGATAAGCCATAGGCAAATTAAATTCAATAGATTCGCCATGGTTAAGGTTCAGAGTTTGATTAAAGATTAAATTTGGATTAATAGTAGAATCGTAGAAAAATGTACACAAAAGAGATTCATAATTTTGTAAATTATTAAAAGGGTACATGTCATTTAGTGAATTGCTATTTTTGTTTAATATATCTCCATCATCTATAACGATAGAATTATCACAAGAAAGGATAGAGAATAGTATAAGAAGAAAATATAAATAACGTTTCATAATATTTTATTATTAATGTAATTTATTGTTTATTTTTATATATATTCAGTATTGGTATCGCTGTTGTGGATTGGAACGCCGTCCACGATAATCAGTGGCTGGTTTGTGCCTATTATAGAGCTTAATCCTCTCACGTTAATGGATATGGCGCCTGTTGCACCACCCGGTGCGGTTTGAATGCGTACCCCCGATGCTTTACCATAGAGAGCGGATCCCAAGTTGGGAGATGCGGTTTTCAGTAGATCATCCGAACTGATATTACTTACTGCATATCCTAATTTTTTAGCATCCTTGCGTATCCCCAGAGCCGTAACCACTACTTCGTCCAGCAGTTCACTGTCGGACGCGAGTACTGCGTCAATGGTTGTACGCCCGTTAACCGGAATGGTTTGAGTAACCATTCCCACATAACTGATCTGCAACGAACCGTTGGACGGCACATTGGTCAAGGTGTACTTGCCGTCGAAATCCGTGACGGTTCCACGGCTTGCATCGCCTGCCACGATTACCGTTGCACCGATGACTTCAACTCCCGCGTCGTCCGTTACCGTACCACTAACGGTAATCGTTTGCGCTGAAAGATTTAGGCTGCACAGCAGTAGGGATACCGTAAATACCCCCCCCCTCAGCAAGTTAGAGATTTTTTTACTTTTCATTCTTTCTTGTTTTTAATTTAGTAGTTTATAGCGGATTACAGTTGTCCGTCCATCTATGCTGGACTATGCTGTATCTTTTTGCCGTAAAGATATATCATTTTGTCATAAGTTAATTGTTTTTTGACAAAAAAATCTGTTTTATTCAAAATATCACTGGACGATAAAATTCGAGGCATCCCCAAAAACGTGCCCGACCGCCGATACCCGGCAATCGGGCATGTTTTTCGTTTTCCGAACCCCTCTCATCAGTACCGGGTGTTCCCGCTACCGCCTGCCGGAGGTGAAACGACACCGTAAGTTGCACAGATATGTTCGGGGCGTATCGAAATATCTCTCCGAATCACCCGAAATCGGGTT
>JBHAFN010000206.1:0-7365 GCA_041856105.1 Bacillota bacterium | reverse complement strand
CGGTTTTAACAAAATAGAACATAAGCGTAGGATGTTGTCTTTAGCGGATGTTTTCAGTTATGAAGAATTAAGAAGTTGGGCTGAAGACATCGAATCAAAAGTTAAAGATGTCGAATATTGTGTGGAATGTAAAATCGACGGTTTGGCAATGTCGATTACATATCAAAACGGTAATTTTGTTCAAGCGGTTACCAGAGGGGATGGAAGTGTCGGTGAAGAAGTTACCAATAATGTTAAAACGATTAAATCCATTCCGATGAAAATTGATTATTCAGATGAACTGGAGCTTAGAGGAGAAGTGTTTATGCCTAAATCGAGCTTTATTTCATTGAATAAAGAAAAGGAAAAAAATAATGAACCGTTATTTGCCAATCCCAGAAATGCGGCGGCTGGAAGTATAAGACAGCTTGATTCAAGTATTGCGGCAAAAAGAAAGTTGGATGCCTACTGGTATTATTTGCCTGACGGTGGTGATTATGGTTTTAAAACGCATTATGACACTTTAATGTGGTTTAAGCATTTGGGTTTCAGAATTAATGAAAAAGGGACTAAACTGGTTAAAAATATTGATGAAGTTATCAATTTTATCGAATTTTTGGCGGTGGAAAGAGAAAATCTCCCCTTTGATATTGACGGAGTGGTAGTCAAGGTAAATGATTTAGCAACTCAAGAAGAATTGGGTTATACAATTAAAACGCCTAAATGGGCGATTGCTTATAAATTTCCTGCCGAACAGGCGATAACCAAACTGGAAGATATTTTTATAAGCGTGGGAAGAACGGGAAGATGCACTCCCAATGCCAAGTTGAAAACGGTAAAACTTGCCGGCAGTCAGGTAAGTGCGGCAACCTTACATAATGAGGATATGATTAAAAATAAAGATATTCGCATTAATGATATGGTTATTGTGCATAAGGCGGGAGATATTATTCCGGAAGTAATCGGAAGTTTAAAAGATAAAAGAGACGGTACTCAAATTCCTTATGTATTTCCTACTCATTGCCCTATTTGTCATGAAAAGTTACATCGTTATGAAGATGAAGCGGATTATTATTGTGTAAATAATGATTGCCCTGCCAGAGTGATCACCTCCATTGCTCATTTTGCCGGCAGAGAGGCGATGAATATTGACGGCTTAGGGGAAAAAAGAGTTGAGCAATTGCATCAGGAAGGCTTGGTAAATACCGTAGCCGATATTTACGAACTCAAAAACAAAAAAGAACAAATTTTGACTTTAGATAAATTCGGTGAAAAATCTTATCTAAACTTGGTTGAGGCGATTGAAAACAGTAAAAAGAATTCTTTGGATAAATTGTTGTTCGGTTTGGGGATCAGACAAGTCGGCAGTAAAGCTTCCAAAGTTCTTGCGGAAACTTTCGGCGATATTGATGAAATTATTAATGCCGATCTTGAAACGTTAAAAAATATTAAAGATATCGGTGAGATTACCGCCGATGCGATTGTTACTTTCTTTAAGGATGATGCCAATTTAAAACTGATTTATTCTTTAAGAAGTAACGGAGTTAATATGTATTATGATAAAATAGAAAAGAAAGAATCAATTTTTACCGATAAAGTGTGTGTTTTAACCGGTACTTTAAGTATTCTTACCAGAAGTGAAGCAACGGCGAAATTGGAAGAGCTTGGGGCGATAGTAACCGGTAGCGTCAGTAAAAAGACCGATTATGTAATCTATGGGGAAGCTGCGGGTTCTAAACTTGATAAAGCAAGAGAGTTAAATATCAAAACCCTGAGTGAAGAGGAATTTTTAAAGGAGTTAAAATGATGAATAAGGATGAAAAGTATTTTAAAGATTTGGCAAGAAATCTCATGTTTGAACTTACCGATGAAGAAGCGACGGATATTAAACATGAATTTACAACTTTATTAAAACAGATCGAATTGTTGGAAAAAATAAATACGGAAGGGGTTTTACCGATGGTTTATCCTTTTGAAGAGGATACGTTTTACATAAGAGATGATGAGGTCAGTAAGGTTATTTCCAAGGAAGACGCTTTAAAAAATGTCAAAGTGAAGAAAGAAGGATATGTTGTTGTTCCTAAGGTGGTTAAATAATGGATATTAATGAATTAAGTAAAGATATTAATTATAAAAATAACGTTTATGAAGCTTATGAAAAAGCTAAAGAATTAAATGAATATCTTAATGATGTGGTAACTTTTATCGAGCCGAGTGAACAATTGGAAAATTTAAAGGAAGGCGGAAAGTTACATGGAGTTCCGGTTGCTTTAAAAGATAATGTATCGACCAAAGGGATTCGTACAACCGCTTCAAGTAAAATTTTAGATGATTATATACCTGTTTTTAATGCGACGATAGTTGAAAAATTACAAAAAGAAGGGGCGATTTTAATTGCCAAAACAAGCATGGATGAATTGGCAATGGGAGGAACCAACTTAACCGCTTATACCGGTCCCGTATATAATCCTTATGATTTAAATAGAATTTCCGGAGGTTCTTCCGGCGGCAGTGCGGCAATTGTGGCAAGCGGAGTGGTTAATTTGGCTATCGGCAGCGATACGGGAGACAGTATTAGAAAGCCGGCGGGATTTTGCGGAGTAATCGGTGTTAAACCGACTTACGGAAGAATTTCCCGTTACGGAATTATTCCGTATTCTTCCAGTTTGGATCATGTGGGTTATTTTACAAGAAATATAAAAGACGCCTGTGTTGCTTTAGAGGTGTTGGCCGGAAGAGATGATAATGATATGACTTCCAGCTTTAAAGAAGTAGAAGCGTATTCTGAATTATTAAGCAGCGAGCTTAAAGGTAAAACAATCGGAGTATTTAAGAATGTAATTGATGCGATTAATAATCGTAATACGGTTTTAATGTTTGAAAAATTAATTAATCAGCTCGCGGAAAAAGGGGCGATTATTAAAGAGATAAAATTTGATGATGATTTAATTAAAGCAATCCTTCCGGCTTATTATTTAATTTCCAATTGTGAAGCTACCGCCAATCATTCCAATTTAGACGGAATCAGATACGGGATTAGAGAGGACGGTAAAGATACCGAGGAAATTATGATCAACTCCAGAACAAAAGGGTTTGGGGCGTTAATTAAAAAAAGATTCGTAATCGGAAGTTACGGATTGTTTGTGGAAAATCAGGAAAAATTATTTAAACAGGCTCAAAAAGTCAGAAGATTGATTGTCAATGAAGTTAAAGAGGCTTTTAAAGAGATTGATTGTTTGATTGCGCCGGCAAGCGGAGATATCGCTCCGTTATTAAATGACAAAACTTTGGATCAATTAACTGATGATTATTTAATTGCCGGAAATCATATGGTGATAGGGAACTTTACCGGTTATCCGAGTATGACTTTGCCTTTAGGTTTTGAAAATAATTGTCCTATCGGAGTTAATATTACCTGTAAGGCGTTTGATGAAGTTAACATGTTCAATATCGGGTTGGCGATAGAAGAAAGCACAGGGTTAAAAGATCTTGTGGCGAAGGTGAAGTAAATGAAATATGATGTTGTGATTGGAATTGAAATCCATTGTGAGCTTAAAACAAATTCTAAAATGTTTTCCGGTGCTCCGTGCAGCTTTGGTGAAGAGGGGAATACTTGTGTTAATGAAATTGATTTGGGTCATCCGGGAACTTTACCTTGTGTCAATAAAGAAGCAATTAAAAAAGCTGTTCAAGCATGCCTTGCGTTTAATCTGAAGATTGATCCTTTAATCAGGTTTGATCGTAAAAATTATTATTATTCCGATTTGCCTAAAGGGTTTCAAATTACGCAACAGTTTTATCCGATCGGTAAAGACGGTTATGTAATAATCGATGTTGAGAATGAAAAGAAAAAAATAGGTATTAATCGGATTCATTTAGAAGAAGATACGGCAAAACAGTTTCATTTGGAGGATGAAACATTGATTGATTTTAACCGGGCGGGAACTCCTTTAATAGAAATAGTATCCGAACCGGATATGAAAAACGGTAAAGAAGCGGCAGCCTATGTGGAAACTTTAAGGCAAACTTTACTTTATATCGGTGTTTCCGATGTGAAAATGGAAGAGGGTTCCATGCGTTGCGATGTGAATATTTCTTTGAATAAACCCGGTGAAGGTTATGGGGTTAAAAATGAAATAAAAAATTTAAACTCCATTGCCAATGTTCAGAAGGCTATTGATTATGAGATTGAAAGACAATCTAAAATTTTGGATGAAGGCGGAATTGTTGAACAGGCTACTAGAAGATATGATGAAGTAAGTAAGACTACCGTTTTAATGAGAAAGAAAGAGGGTAGCGTTGATTATAAATTTTTCCCGGAGCCTAATATCTTTCCTATTCGTTTGAGTGATGAATGGATTGATGAAATAAAAAATAATTTGGAGGAGTTGCCTGAGGCTAAGAAAGAAAGGTTTAAAAAGGAATATGATTTAACCGATTATGATATTAAAGTGTTAATCAATAATAAAAAGCTTGCGGAAACTTTTGAGGAAGTGATGAAGTTTACCGGAAATGCCAAAGCGGCAGCCAATTGGTTGATTACCGATGTTTCGGCTTACCTTTCTAAAAATAACTTAACCTTGGAAAAAAGTCGGTTTAATGCCGAATATTTTGCGAAAATGATCAATATGATTGATCGCAAGGTGATTTCCACCACCCAAGGGAAAGATATAGTTTTATCTGAGGTGATGAGCGGTAAAGATCCTGAAGCGGTTATTAGCGAAAAGGGATTAAAGCAGGTTTCTGATGAAGATGCTTTATTAAAACTGGTTAATGAGGTGTTAGATGAACAACCTCACTCCCTACCTGATTATGGTAACGGTAAAGATAGGGCGGTAACTTTCCTGATGGGTCAAGTAATGAAGAAATCAAAGGGACAGGCTAATCCGAGTTTGACCAATAAATTGTTGGTAGAAGAGCTAAAACGTCGTATAATAAAGTAGAATCATTTTTTAAAGGAGTTGAAAATGACTGAAACAAGAAGGAGAACTACTAAAAAAGTAGTTAAGAGAAGAAGTTTAAGTATCAGTAATATTATTTTGGTTGTCGGAAGCATTTTAATCATTACTCCGTTTCTGATTTTAGGTTGGATATTGTTATCGGCGTCTTTAGATACCGGTACGCCGATTCTTGGGGACAGATATGCGGGAGATTTGGATCCGGCTATTACCAAGACTGATATAGAAAATGTAAAAAAGAGTGTTTTATCCGTTGCGGGAGTACAATCTTCCAGTGTGGAACTTGCGACTGCCACTTTAAGAGTTTATGTAGATACTGATGACAGTTATACGGAAGAACAGGAAAGTGCAATTGCGGATGAGGTTTATAATGCGGTTCTTCAGGTTTTGGATGTGAATACATATTTTTCGCAAACCGAAACCAAGAAAATGTATGATTTGGAAATCCATGTTTATAATTTAAGCAGTGATCGTGACAGCGATACCTTTGCTTATGTTATTTTAACTAAAACATCTTCCATGAGTGAGAGCAAAAAACAGGTGGTATCCAGTCCGATTGATGAAGAACTTGCTCAACAATTAAGAGATGATGTAGAAGCACGAAACAATCCGACTCCTACTCCGACCGATTCGGATAGTGAAGAATTGATTGGTGAAGAAGAGGCTCCTGCGGAAACCGAAAAGACCGAATAGAGTACGAATTTGAAAAAGTTTGTACTTTTTTAATATTGTTTTAAATTTATAAAGTGAATGTAAAGGATATTTCTTAAGTTTTTAGCTTTTCTTTAAGACTGACAATATACAAATAAAGTAATATAAAATTATTTTTCCGGATTATTAAATGTAATATAATATAAACATGAAAAAAAATGATGTTTTTTATGGGAAGTGTGTAGGATATGACAATGACGGTCTCGGTGTGGTAAAACATGATGGTTTTGTGGTGTTTGTGAAGAACTTTATTAAAGGTGAATACGCTGAAATCGTTTGTACTTTTGTTAAAAAAAATTACGGATATGGAAAAATTGTCGAATTAATTAAAGAGAGTGAAAACAGAGTTAATCCGCCTTGTTCGGTATATAAAACATGTGGAGGATGCATGTTACAGCATATGAATACTTTTGAACAGGCTTTTTTTAAAAAAGATAAAGTAATAAATTGTTTTAAAAGTATTGCAGGGATGGATATTGAAGTTAAAGATGTCTTAATGATGGAAGATCCTTATCGTTATCGTAATAAAGTTCAAGTTCCCGTTTTATATGATGAGATATTAAAAATGGGTTTTTATAAAAACCGTACTAATGAAATCGTTGAATTTGAAGATTGTTTGGTTCAGAGTGAATTGTCGAATGATATATTGAGATATTTAAAAAAAGAACTTTTAAATTATACTTTTAAAGCGGATATAAGGCATATTTTAATTAAGCATTCAAGGAAATTAAATGAAGTTATGATAGTCATCATTTCCGGAAAAGAATTAAAGAATTATGAAAGATTGATTAATAAGATAATTGATAATTTTAAAGAAGTAAAAAGCATTATTTGTAATGTTAATGAGCGTAAAGATAACGTAATTTTAGGTGAAAAAGAAATACTTTTATATGGGGACAGGTATATAAAGGAAGAACTTTGCAAAATGCGATTTAATATTTCCTGTAAATCATTTTTTCAGATTAATCCGTATCAGGCAGAGATTTTATATGATAAAGCAATTTCTTTAGCTGATATAAATAGTAATGATGTCGTTTTGGATTTATATTGTGGAACGGGGACCATAGGTATTATTGCGTCAAGATATGCAAAAAAAGTTATCGGAATTGAGATTGTTGAGGATGCGATTAAGGATGCAAAGGTTAACGCAATAAATAACAAAATAGATAATATTGAATTTTATTGTATGAATGCCGGGGAAGGGGCAAATAAGCTGATAGAGGAAGGTATAAAAATAGATGTGGTGATTGTGGATCCGCCTCGTAAGGGTTTAGATGATTTAGCAATTACCAGCATTATTAAAATTGATCCTAAAAGATTGGTTTATGTGTCATGTGATCCGGCAACTCTTGCAAGGGATTGTAAGATTTTTAAAGAATGCGGATATGAGATAAAAGAAATTCAACCTATAGATATGTTTCCAAAAACGGATCACGTGGAGACTGTTTGTCTTCTGTCACGAAATGTATGAATCGGGCGAAAATCGAACCACAATATCTTGTGTTTGAGAGGGCGGTAGACAAGTTTCCTAAAACGGAAATACTGTAGAATTTGAAACTGTTGCAGGAAATATGTCCACTGCTCGAAAGTGTGAAAAGCATTGAAAAATAAGGCTATTTACACCTGACATCATTTCTGTAGTCTCGCATGTTGAGACGGTAGTTCTTCTGTCACGCAAGGCGGATTAAAACCATATCAAAAAGCTTGAAATCAAGGG
>JBHAFN010000205.1:0-5404 GCA_041856105.1 Bacillota bacterium | reverse complement strand
AGTGAAACGTCATCAAATGATTTTTGATTATCTTCTTTAATAACGGGTATTTCATCCTCAGAAGCATTTTCTTCATCCCAAGTCAGTAAAGTTCTGGAACCCTCCAATGCTCTTATTTTGGTACAGTCCTGCATCATTTCTAAGATGCCTCTGAATTTATTGTTTTCATCATATACGGCAATATATTTAATATAGATAAATAAGTCCGGTTTGTTTATCCAAAATTCTGCGGTTTTTTGTTTACCGCTTCTAAATTTATCGATAATTTCCTGAACGATATGCACGCTTCCTCTTGGATGACAGTTTTTTACATCCCGACCGATTACGTTTTTACTTCTGGGGAATACTCTATGCTTGGTATCGGTATAAAATTTTACTATTTCATTTTCATCGACAAAAGACAGATCTACAGGCATGTTTTGGAAAATTAAATTAATCTGTTCTAAAGTTAATTTTCCCGTAGATACATCCAACTCGTTTTGAGGATTTATATTTAATCCGTGTTTATTTAACAGCTTTATTAAGTCCATTTGTAAGGCGTTTGAATTTATTGATTCCGTTACCGGTTGTTTTAATGTTTCTCTATGTACATCTATCCATGCATAACCTATTTCATCATCTCCCGATTTCATCTCTTCAAATTCTTCAGGGGTGATTAATTCTAAAGATGTCGGATATAAAATGGTCTCCTCTTTGGAAATTAAATCTCTTATATCGTTTATCACGGTTTTCTGCATAGAAATAAATTCATCTTCTTTATCCAAATCTAATAAAGCAACAGTATTTTTTATTTCGTTTTTGATAAAATCGTCAAGTGTCCACATAGTAGTTGTCGGACGATCAAAACCTTTCTTTTCCAATATGGAATATAGTTGATTTTGTTTTCTTGAATAATGAATTTTTATTTGGCTCAGTCTTTCATATAATTCGTACCATTGATTTTTAATTACGGGATATTGGATTAAATCTTCTATTTCCAGCATTATTTTTTCCAACATTGCATTTTCCTGTTTATATCTTGAAATCGGATGATCTTCCGGTAAATCCAAATTATTTTCGATAAATATGCCGTCAAATAATTTCAACATACCTTGAATATCTTCTTTTTGACATTCGTTTTCATCAAACTCCTTAATACTTTGTTCGATATAAGCTATTTCATAAGGTTTTAGAGATTTAATTTTCTCTTTCAATTTGTCTTGCGCTTCTTTTAAGGTTATCTCTTTATTCGCATATCTTGTTTTAATATCCAAAACATATTCCAGTTTTTTTAAATCGATATTTTTTAAATGTTTTTTCATTGTTAAATCGTCCATAGTTAGCCTCCTCTAACATATTTTATATAAATGGACGTCTACAAGCAATTAAAGTATTCTCAAAGGAGTTAAATAATTAATTGTTATAAATAAAAATGGTAAAATTAAAACAAGAATATAGAAGGAGTCATTATGAAAGAAATATATTTAGCCGGCGGTTGTTTTTGGGGATTGGAAAAATTTATGTCTTTAATTGACGGGGTAGATGAAGTTATCAGCGGCTATGCCAACGGGGATAAAGAAAATCCTACATATGAAGAAGTATGCCGAGGAAAGCTTAATTTTAGGGAATGTGTAAAAGTTAAATATAGTTTTGTAAATTTGGAAACATTATTATTTGCATTTTTTAGAGTCATAGATCCGACAGTAATAAATCGTCAGGGTATGGATATGGGCAGTCAGTATCAAACCGGAATATATTATACGGATGAAGCGTCTAAAGAAATAATTGATAAAGTGGTGAATATTGAAAAGAAAAGGTTTGAGAGATTTTGTGTGGAAATTAGACCTTTAGTCAATTTTTATCCTGCGGAAGAATATCATCAAAAGTATTTAATCAAAAATCCAAACGGTTATTGTCATATTGGTAGAGATATGTTTGAGTTGGCTAAAAATATTAAAGTTATGGCTAAATATGCTTTACCAAGCGAAGCGGAAATAAAAAATAAATTAACCGATCTTCAATATGAAGTTACTCAAAACAAACAAACGGAAAGACCGTTTGAAAACGAATACTATAATTTTAATCGAAAAGGAATTTATGTGGATATCGTTACCAATGAACCTTTATTTACTTCTAAAGATAAATTTCAAAGCTCTTGCGGATGGCCGGCTTTCAGTAAACCCATTGATCCTAGCGTTACCGTGTATAAAGAAGATTATTCATATGGGATGCATCGAATAGAAGTTTTAAGCAGAAGCGGCAATACTCATCTCGGTCATATGTTTGAAAATGATCCCGAATCCGATAACGGAATAAGATTTTGTATAAACAGCGCATCTTTAAAGTTTATTCCCTATGAGGAAATGGACGAAGATTATCAAGAATACAAGTATTTACTTGATGATTAATTTTTTTGTATAATAAGCAATAGAAAGCGATTTAAGGGGTGTCGACTTTTGTCGCTTTTTTATGTTTTGGAGGAATTATAGATGAAGAAAGCGTTTATTACCTTATTGTGTTTAATTATATGCGTATCTTGTTTTAATAAAAAAGAAAAAGAATATACAATACAACCTACGGTTACAGTAATCAGTGAAACGGTTAAACCCAGAGAAAATGTAATTCCTTTATATGTAGAAGAAATTCCTTTTGAATCTTCTTGGACCGTTTTTGCGACTGACGGGAATGCGAACAGTTATAATACATATAATAATATCGTTACGGAAGTTTTATATCCCGGAGAAAATTTACAGGCTTTAGGTGTATATAGAGAAGGAATACCGTTTTCCAAAGGTTCAACTTATCGGATAAGTTTTGACAGCGAATCAACCATCAACCGAAAAATGCAGGTAGTAGCCGGAGATGAAAACGGCAATATCTTTTTGGATCAGTCATTAGATATCGGAGGCAGACAAAATCATCAATTTGAAATAAAAATAAACAGTGAAACTACTTGGAACGGGAAATTGTCTTTTAATTTTGGAAATGACGGCAGTGAAGGTATGCAGACCATTCATACAATCACTTTAAGTAATGTTCTTATTGAAACCGACGATGTTGATACAAGAAATATTAAGATAAATCAAGTGGGTTATTTGCCGACTCAACAAAAGAAATTTGTGGCTCCTTATAATGTCGGAGATTATTATAATGTTATTGATACAAAGACAAATACAATAGTTTATAGCGGAGTAATAGGAAGAGAAATAGTTAATGAAGGTACGGGAGAAACAAATTATGTAGGAAACTTCAGTGAGGTAACTACTCCCGGTACTTATAAAATACAAACTCAAGTTGTATCTACTTCATATGAGTTTGTAATAGAAAGTTTCGTGTATGACAGTTTGTTAATTGATTCTTTAAGAATGATGTCATTACAAAGAAGCGGAGTTGATTTAAGTGCCGATTGGGCGAAGGGTTTTGCCAGAAAAGCTTCTCATACCGATTTGGCAACCGTTTATGGAACGGAAGATAAGGTAGATGTCAGCGGAGGCTGGTATGATGCCGGGGATTATGGCAGATATATCAAGACAGGTTCTAAAGCGGTAATGGACCTAATGTTGGCATATTCCTTAAATCCGCAATATTTTAATGATAATTATTATACAATTGATTCTAATAACGGAATTAGCGATATTTTAGATGAAGCTAGACACGAGCTGGAATGGATGCTTAAAATGCAAACCGCAAGCGGAGGAGTATATAATAAGGTGGTAAGTTCCGGTTTTGCCGGTTATGTATCGCCGGAAGATGATTTATCTGCTTTATATGTATTGCCGGTTTCTACCAATGCGACCGGTGATTTTGCCGGCGTAATGGCTTATGCATATACGGTGTTTAAAGATATAGACAATGATTTTGCCAATAAATGTTTAGATGCCGGTTTAAAGGCATGGCAATATTTGGAAGCTCATCCTGAAATGGATGATCCTTTAAATCCGGAAAATATGGATGCCGGTGAATATCGTGATGACAGCGATAAAGACGAACGATTCTTCGCTTTGGCTTCTTTATTTAATGCCACAAACGATATGTCATATTTAGAAAAGGCAAAAGTATTGGTTGCGGAAGATGAAAGAGTATTATTGGGCTTAAACTGGCAAACTGTCGGCACATATGGGGAATATTTAATTTTACAAAACAATAAAGCGAAAGAAGATAGTGAGTTTTATCAAAAACTATATTTACATTTGATGGCTCAAGCGGACAATTTTCTAAATTATGCCAGTACGGACGGTTATTATTTAACAATACAAAATAACTATAACTGGGGAAGTAATATGGATGTGGCTAATAACGGGATGTTGTTAATGCTTGCCGATTCAATAACCCCTAATGATAACTATGTTGATAGAGCTTTTGATCAATTGCATTATATTTTGGGAAGAAACAGTTTAAATATGTCGTTTGTTACGGGGTATGGGGAAAATTATCCGAAAAATATTCATAACAGAATTACCATAGCCAAAAACCTTGAAATATTCGGGGCAATGGTAGGAGGTCCAAATCGTAATTTGGAAGATCCGGTAGTACAAGGCTTATTTAATGATACGTTTCCGCCGGCAAAAATATACGTGGATGATAATATGAGTTATTCTACCAATGAGGTGGCTATATATTGGAATTCCGCATTGATATTTTTAATAAGTTCATTAAAAAGATAAATAAATAACTGATTTTTTAAACAAACCGAACATTAAAAAAGTAAGCCTGAATGAAGCTTACTTTTAATTCTTACATTTTCTGACTAAATCAGTGTATTTTTGATAGACTTGATGCATATAATCTGCAGGGACTTCAGTAACGTTTGGTGAAACGAATATAAACATTTCATGTCCGAGCTTTTGTAATTTTAAGGCTGTTTCAGAGGCAATACACTGGGTAATAGTCATTGCAGCAATGGTACTTGCCCCACCAACTTTTTGTGGATAATTAGGGATTGTAACTAAACTGTCTTCTAATGGTACGCAATTTGAAATTACAACATCACCTAAATCACCTAGTTTTTTCCCTGAAGAATGAGTTGAAATTGCTTTTTCATAATTATCATTTGAAATTACAACAATTACTTTTAAACCCTTGTCTTTTGCATATAAAGCACATTCGATAGGTGCGGAATTTAATCCGCCATGAGAGTATATTATTATTGCTTCATCTTTTTGCAAGTTAAAACTTTGAAGAAAGTTTTCAATATAACCTTCTTGTCTTTCAATCCATAATAATTCCCTTGCGCCACCTGGGCCAATTACATTTGACCACATTAGTCTTGGATCCATTAATGGATGAAATCCTACAACTCCACCATATCTAGGAAACATATCTTGTATAGGTAATACGGAATGCCCGCTTCCAAATAAATGAACCATTTTTCCGTTGTTAATTACTTCTGCACATATTTCGGCAGCTTTATTAATGTTTTCTGATT